>JAISDE010000174.1 GCA_031265035.1 Peptococcaceae bacterium
GTTGATGGGCTGCTGCCGCTCTTCAAAGTATTTCATGACAAAACCGTAGGCCGTCTTATCCGCCACCGTGGACACCGTCCCCGCCTTGAACACATTATCCCGGCCAAACAGCTCCTCCGTGTACTTTTGCGCCTGGGTCTGATACTCGCCGGAAAAATTCAGATCAATATCCGGCACCTTGTCCCCCTCAAAGCCCAAAAACACCTCAAAAGGAATATTAAATCCTTCCTTGCGCAAAGGCTGGCCGCAACTGGGGCAAAGCCGATCCGGCATATCCGCCCCGCAGCCGTACAGCGCCCCATCGCCAAAATCCATAAATCGGCACCCCTCGGCGGCGCAGCGATAATAAGGCGCCAGCGGGTTCACCTCGGTGATCCCCATCAAAAACGCCACCAGCGAGGATCCCACCGAGCCTCGGGAGCCTACCAGATAGCCGTCGTCATTGGAGCGCTTCACCAGCTTATGGGCGATATAATACAAATCAGCGTAGCCGTAGCCCGTAATGGACTTGAGCTCCTTCGCCAACCGGGCCGCCACCGGCGCCGGCGGGGGATCGCCGTAAAGCGCCGCCGCCCGCTCCCTGACCATCCCCTCCACCTTTTCCCTGGCGCCGGGGATCTTAGGCGTCCGCAACTCATGGGGTATTGGCTCCAGCGCCTCCACCTGGGCGGCGATGGCCCGGGGCGTCTCCACCACCACCCGATACGCCTCGTCCTCCCCCAGATAAGCGAATTCCGCTAGCATTTCCCCCGTCGTATGGAAATACAAGGGCGGCTGGATATCCGCGTCCTTGTAGCCCTGCCCGGCCTGGAGAATCCGCCGGAACACCTCGTCCTCCGGCCGCAGGAAATGGGCGTCGCCCGTAGCCACCACCGGCTTGCCTAGGCGCCGGCCCAAATCCAGGATCCGGCGGTTCAGCGCCCGCAAATCCTCCTCACTGCCCACCCGGCCTTCCCGCAGCAAATAGCCATTATTCATGATCGGCTGAATCTCCAGATAATCGTAAAAGGCCGCCGTCTTCTCCAGCTCCGCCTCAGCCGCCCCGGCCAGCGCCTGCTGAAACAGCTCCCCCGCCTCGCAGGCGGAGCCGACGATCAGCCCTTCCCGGCAGCGGAGCAATTCCGCCCTGGGTATCCGGGGCCTTTTGTGGAAAAACCGCAAATGGGACAAACTCACCAGCTCGTAAAGATTCTTGATCCCCACCTGGTTTTTCGCCAGCAAGATAATATGCCAGCTGCCCCGACGCTCCCCTTCCACGGGCGAGTCCTCCCAATCCGGCTCAATCGCCGGCTCCGCCGACCGCGCCTCGCCGTCCAGCCTGGCGGCGTCCCGGGCCCCGCCGTCGCTTTCCGTCTGGGCTGTCTGGGCCGTTTGGGCTGTCTGGGCCGTCTGGGCCGCCTGGGCCGTTTGGGCCGTTTGGGCCGTCTGGGCCGTCTGGGCCGTCTGGGCCGTTTGGGCCGTTTGGGCCGTTTGGGCCGTTTGGGCCGTTTGGGCCGTTTGGGCCGTCTGGGCCGTCTGGGCCGCCTGGGCGGCCTTGGCCGTCCTGCCCGCCTTGGCCGCCCGACCCCGGCTTTTCGGCCGCCGAGCCGCCGCCAGATATTCCTCGCCGTCCCCCTCGATCAAATATCCCTCTATCCCGTAGATCACCTTGAGAGGCGGCAGCCCTTGGCGCCGCCTCTCCGCCAATTCCTTCACGACGGCGGGAAAAGCCTGCGTCACGCCATGATCAGTGATGGCCACCGCCTCATGGCCCCACTCCCCCGCCTGCCGGATCACATCCTCCGGGTTGATCAGGGCGTCCATAGCGCTGAGTTTGGTATGGATATGCAACTCTACCCGCTTTTCCGGCGCCTCGTCCCGACGCTCCCTGCTCTCCGCCTCCATGATATCCCGGGGGTATATAGCCAAGTCCTGGGAATATTTATCATAACGGACATCGCCCCGCAGCCTGTACCAGCCGCCTTCTGTCAGCGCCCCCCGAAGGGAGGCGGCAGCGGCTGGCTTGCCTGACTTGCCTGGCTTGGAGCCGGGAAGAATAACAGCCTTGATCGAGTCGGTATAATCGGTCAGATTAAACACAATAACGCTGCCGTCGCCTCTTTTGCCCGTCTTGCTCTCTTTTTGAAAGATTTTCCCCTCAATGACTACCCCTTTGCTCTCGCTTTGAAGCTCCGAGATCGGACAAGGTTTCCCGCTGACCCGCTGACCTAGCAACACCGCGGCCACCTTGGCCTTGCGCTGCCGATCCTCCGCCTGCCGCTCCTGAAAACGCTGATTCATCAGCCGATCTTCTTCCTCCAGGCTGGGCGGCTCCTTCACCGCCGAATCCGCCAGCGCCGCCTGCAGCATTTCCCCTACCGCCGGCCCCGCCGCCGGGGCGGGAAAGGTCAGGCTATATTCTGTCCCCGCCCCAAAATACCGGCAGAAAGCCTGCCGAGCCTCCTGCCGAGCCACCTGCCGCTCCTCTTCTGTCCCTGAGAAATCGCCGCCCAAGCTGATCTCCCAAAGCCTTTTTTGGGGAAATACCCGGATTTCCTCCAGCCACAGGCCGCCCAACCGCTGTCTCAGTTCCGGCGCCGCCGCCGTCAAAAATTCAGCCCAGGAATCCCTCGTCATCTATCCTCCTACACTATCACACTATCACACTATCACACTATGTTGCGCAACTCCACACTGAGGACGCAAGACTCCTGCCGCAGGCGGGTGAGAAAAGCGGCCTCATCAAAACCTGGCGGCGCCAATATCTCAATCTTCATCTCCGCCCCGCCCTCTATATTGCTCACGCCTACCTTCTGAGCGGTAATCTCAAACTGCCCCAGCATTTGAAAAATCAAGGCGTTGGTCTCGGCGCCCCCCGCCAGCCGCAGCCACAAATGCCAAGGCATCCGGGTCAGCTTGCTCCGAAAGCGGGCCTCAAGGGGCGGAAAAAATTTCAGCACAGCGAAAGCCAGCAAAGTCGTAAAGACAGCCGGCAGATAAAAGCCGCTGCCCACAGCCAGCCCCACGCCGGCGATCATCCAAAGATTGGCGGCGGTAGTCAGGCCCCGAATATGGGAGCTGGAATGCAAAATAGTCCCCGCCCCTAAAAAACCGATGCCGCTGACCACCTGCGCCGCCAAACGGCCGGGATCCGCCGGGCTTTGCCCGGCATAGGTCATAGCCATATAGATCGAGGTCAGCATGATCAGGCAAGAGCCTACGCAAACCAAAATATGGGTGCGGAAACCGGCAAAGCGATTGTATATTTCCCGCTCAAAACCCACGATCCCACCCAAAAACGCCGCGACAAACAGCCTGATAATCACAACCCACTGAAA
>JAISDE010000212.1 GCA_031265035.1 Peptococcaceae bacterium
ATAATCTTACACGCGACCATTTTACCACGATAATGCTCAATGGACAATATAAATCGTTGCCGGGATTCGCTGCTGTAAATTACTGTAAATTGATGCAAATCGTTGCTTTACCGGGCGCCAGGTATTATACTGAGGATGGCTGACGGCTGACGGCTTATTTGGGGACAATTATTCTTACCGACCATTGCGCTAGGCCGGTGGGGGCGGGCCGGCGGGGCGCGATTTAATGCTTGTGTTTGGTGGCATTTTTTGGTACAGTATTGTTATTGCTGATATATGGGGCGTGAGGGAATGAGAAAAAGGATCGTTTCGGCGTTGGTGGCTGTGACGGTGATTTTATTGGTCATGCCGATTAGGGGCGCGCAGGCGGAAACGGAGACGCGGACGGCGGCGGCGACCGGCGCGGCGGCGGGCGCGGCGGGGGAGCGAGACGCTGCCGGCGAGCGGGCTGAGGCGGTGGGCGCGACAGGCGACTTAGGTGACTTGATCGGCTTGGGCGATTTGAGCGGCTTGGGCGATCAGGGAGAGAGCGCTGGGGCAGTTGGGGCGGTTAGGGCGGGAAACAGGCCGGCCGTCTTCTTAAACGGCGACCGGGAGGATATTGACGCCTTTTTCGTCGACGGGTTTTGTTATGTGGCGGCGCGCCCCGCGTTGGAGTATTTCGGGACAATCGTTTTTTGGCATGGCGCGGCCCAGACGATAGCGCTGAATTCCCGGGAAGGCGCTTTGGGCATACACCGGGTGGGCGAGGATGTTATAGTGATAAACGGCGAGACTAAGCGGCTGGGAGCGCCTTCCGTCATGAAAGACGAGACGACGTATATGCCGATAACGATGCTGGCGGCGTTGATCAACGCTGACAGCTTCTCCCGGAGCGAGGGGGAGAACGTTATTCGGATCGACAAGCGTTTCGCCCCGATCGGGAATCTAGTATCGACCGAGGATCAAGTATTGATCAAGGAAGTTATGGCGCAGGTCGCTGAGCTGAAGAATTACAACCCCCTCAATTTTTTGGCGTATCTGGCGTATCGGGAGGCAAATCCGGAGCTGGATATAGACCAGGTCATTTTGTATGTGAATATCGGCGTCACCAAACCGCCCTATTCCGATATTGAGATCATCGATAATCCCGACGACCCGTTTGTCGTGGTGGATAAAAACCGCCAGTTCGCGAAGGATTTCGCGCCGGAGCTAACGGTAATAGACGGGTTCCGGTGGCGGCGGGAGGCCGGTGAGGCGTGGGTTGAGATGAAAGCGGCGGCCCGGGCGGACGGGATTAGCCTGACGCTTGGCAATACGTATCGCGGGATCGCCGACCAAAGGGTGAATTACAACCGAAAAATTCAAGAGGGGCGCAGCGTGGAGAATGTGGACGCGACTAATTCCCGCCCGGGGCATTCCGAGCATCACACCGGTTACGCCGCCGACATCAGGCCGATAGCCGGGCGAAGCGATAACCCGATCTACCTCTGGCTGGCGGCGAACTCCTATAAGTATGGCTTCATTGTGAGCTTTCAGGCGGGAAAAGAGTTTATTCACCGTTACGCGCCGGAGCCCTGGCATATAAGGTGGTTCCCGCTGGAGGCGGCGGCCGTGATGTACGAGGAAAACCTGACAATCCAGGAGTTTGAGAATTTGTACGCCAATCCCGGGCGGCACGGTTTTAAGACAAATCAGGAGACCGCGAGGCTGATCGCGGATCGGATAAAATAATAGTTGATTTACGCGGCGGCTTTGATATAATCAAATAAGTGCCGGGCGACGGCGGGAAAATTGGGAATGAGGAGGCGCGTTACCATGATTACTAAAGAGATGGCGATTACGGATATCGTGATCAATTATCCGGAGGTTATGCCGGTGTTTCAGGATTATCATATGGGCTGTATCGGCTGTATGGCCGCCCAGTTTGAGAATCTGGGCCAAGGGGCCGAGGTGCATGGCATTGATGTGGAGCGGCTGGTCGCTGATTTGAACGCGGCTATCGATCAGGACGCGTGATGACTGGCGGGATCAGGAGGCTTGTTGGACGGGCAGGCCGGCAGGCCGTGACGGCCGGCTGATAGGCCCCAGATCGAGGCGCCTGTTGGCGCTCTCATGGCGCCTGTTGACGCGCTCAGCGCGCCTGTTGGCGCGCGGCGCGAAAAAAATCCCTCGCCGGAGCGGGGGATTTTTTCTGTTTTTAACCGTCATTGGGTGACCGTTCCTTTCGCGGCGTCAACATGCGCGATAAAAGTAGAGAAAAAAGGGCATGTCAAAAATATTGAATTTAAGACTGATGAATATTTGAAATTCATGTAAACATGTGAATAAAATTCACTGTGACACAAAAATCATATTTATAGTTAAAAATTAGCAAAGCGATATATTGTAATCGTTTCTGACCGTTTTGACAGGAATAATTATTGTTAGGTTGACCGCGGCCGCAAAAAATGGTAAAATAACATACATAGTGGACAGGGCGCTTGCCATGACGCGAATGGGGGACAAGGCGCCGTGGCGGCGGGATAAACCGCGAGAGCGAGCGGGGGGAGAGAAGATTGACGAATATATTTGGCCTGGCCGGCTGGCGGCCGGCGGCGGCCTACGCGGCGGCGGCGACCTGCCCGCCTTATGATGTGATCAAGCCCGGCTCCCGCCTGGAAGCGTTGCTGCGGGCCAACGGGTCGTCACTGTACCATGTGACGCTGGGCCAGCGGCCGGCGGCGGCTTGGGCGGAGTTGCTGGAGCGGGGTGTCATGCTTCCCGATGAGCTGCCGGGTTTTTATGTTTATGAGCAGAGCTATGGGGGCCAGCGCCGCCTGGGTGTTCTGGCGGCGGTGGAGGTGACGCCTTATGAGCGGCGAGAGATTATCCGCCATGAGAAGACCTTTGACGACAAGGTGCGGGGCCGGATCGCGCTGATGGAGGAAACAGGCGCTGTCACGGAGCCGATTTGGCTACTGACCCGGGCGGGGATTGGCGAGTTGCTGGCGGCGGTCGCCGCCGGCGAGCCGCTTTACCAGTTCACTTCCGATTTTCAGGGTGAGTCGGAGCTTTCCGGTATCCAAAACCGGATCTTCAAGGTGGCGGCCGACTCGGAGCGGGGCGAGGCGCTGGCGGCTATGATCCGGGCGGAGGCGCTGTATGTGGCCGACGGGCATCACCGTTATCACAGCGCCCTGCGCATGGGGCTGCGCCATTGTATAGCGTATATTTGCCAGGCGGATCACGCCAGGATCCAGGCGTACAACCGGGTGATCCGAGGCCGGCGGCCTTTCGGGGAGATCCGGGATCAGCTGCCTTTGCGGCCGGCGCCCGTCTTCGACACGCCGGCGCGTCACCAATTTATTTTGCGGGGGCGGGACGGCTGCTGGAGTTATCAGGCGGAGCGGGTGAATGAGGCGGATCCGGTGGAGCGGCTGGATTGCCGGATTCTGGAGCGGACGCTTTATCCCCTTTTGGGGTTGGAGCACAGCTTGATCAATGACCCGGCCTATTTTGATTATTACCCGGAGCAGGATTTGGGGCGGATGGAGCGGGCGGTGGACGAGGGATCCTATGATTTGGCGGTGGCCCTGCATCCGGTCAGCCCGGCGGAGTTGATGGCGGTGGCTGACGCCGGTATCGTCAACCCGGATATAGTGATGCCGGAAAAGTCCACGTTTTTTGCCCCAAAGATTTTATCCGGCCTGATAGTAATTCCCACAGAACGGCGGAAATAACAGAGCGGCGAGAATAATACGACACGGAGGTGCCTCATGCTGGAAGGCAGAAAAGTGATCCTGCGGGTTCTGGAGGAAGCGGACGCGGAGATCTTGCAGAAATGGTATATGGACAAGGATTTCCGCCTGGCTTACGACGCTTATGAGAGCGTCGAGTTGGATATTATTAAGGAGGAGATTAGCCAAGCCAAGGGCGGCGTCTATGATCCCCGGCTGAAAAAGCTGCCTTTTATGGTGCTGCGAAAACGGGATCGCCAGCCGATTGGGGTTTGCTGCCTGCGAGATATTGATCGGCTGAACGGGCACGCCGAGTTGTTGCTGGGCATCGGCGAGAAGGATATGCGGCTGTCCGGCTACGGGCTGGATTTGCTGATTGTGTTGCTGGATTTGGCTTATTACGATCTGGGTCTGCGCAAAACTTATATGCGGGTGCTGGAGAATCAGCCTTACGGTTTGCAAAACGCCTTGAAATTCGGTTACAAGCCGGAGGGGCATCTGCGGGATCAGGCCTTTGTGGAGGGCAAGTACGTCAATATGTTTTTTCTGGGCTTGCTGCGGAGCGAGTACGAGAAACTCTCCATTGTGCCAAAGTGGAAAAAGAGAGCGGAAGGCGGGCGGCGGTGATGAGCGCGCGGGTTTTGGGGTTTTGCGGGACGGCGAAAAATACGGGTAAAACGACGGCGATGAAGGCGGTGATGGACGCCGCCTACGCCAAAAAGCTGACGGTGGCCCTGACCAGCATCGGGTTTGACGGCGAGCTGGCGGATCATGTGACCGGCCTGCCCAAGCCCCGGATCCACGCTTTGCCGGGCACTGTGGCGGCGGTGGCGGAGCGCTGCGCGGCGGAGAGCGGCGCCGGGATCGAGATCCTGCGGCGCACCGATATAGAGACGGCTTTGGGCAAGGTGGTGATCGGCAAGGTGCGCAAGGCTGGCCTGCTGCTTTTGGCGGGGCCGACCAAGAGCGCCGATATTCGCCGGGTGCGGCTGATGCTGGAGGAAATGGGCTGCGATTTGATCCTGGTGGACGGGGCGCTCAACCGCGTCGCCCCGATGGTGGAGGCCGACGGGATCGTTTTGGCTACCGGCGCGTCCAGAGAGAGGGATATCGCCTTGCTGGCCCGGGAGACGGCGGGCATTGGCGTCGTGTATGACCTGCCGGTATGGGAGGGCGGCCCGGCGGCCCTGGCGGCGGGCGAGCGCGACGGCCGAATCATCAGGGCAGGCTCGATCTTGGATGAGGAAATGGCCCTGGCGCTGCTGGGGCGGCTGACCGACAGGACGGAAGCTGTTTTTTTGGAGGGGATCATCGGGGAAAAGGGTTTCGCGGCGCTGCTGGACAAAGGGCTGGAGCGGCTGCGGGGCCGCCGCCTGATCATGCTGGATCCCATCAAGATGCTGGTGTCAGGCTCGCCGGGCAATCCCCGGCGGTATCTGGAGCGGCTGGCGGCCGGGGGAGTACAGCTGCTGGTATCCCGGCAGGTGCCTTTGCGCCTGATCACCGTCAATCCCTTTTATCCCCTTTACCGGGTCGCCACCCACGATTATGAGGCGGCCTATGTGGATAAGGCGGAGCTGCGGCGGGCGGTGGCGGCGGCGGTAAAGGCGCCGGTGATCAATGTGCTGGAGGAATCGGAGGAAGAGATTTTCGCTTGGGCCTTGCCGGAGTGGCCGAATACCGGCCAGGCCGGGGCGTAAGGAAATGATGTATGAATAAAGAGAAAAGGCCCCTGGCGGCCTACGCTTATGCCCGCAGGATCAAGATACAGCTGATCGTGATCACGGCGCTGATCGCGGCTCTGGCGCCTATCGCCGTCTATGACGGGGAAAAGTACGGCGTCGCTCTGGGGGCGCTGGCCATCGCGGCCGGCTTCGCCCTGATGATTTGGCAGGATTCCGCCAATAAGGTGCTGGTTTATCCGGAGGGGTTGATCCAGGAGAGGGGCGCAGGCCCCCTGCGCCGGACGGTGACGATAGCTTGGCGGGACGCGGCTTGCTTGAAGAACGATATTGGACTGGGCACTTTTGGCCGGGGATTTTGCCTGGAGGATCAGCAGGCGCCGCCGGTTCGGATTAAGGTCAATTCCGCTTTGACGGATTACAAGGAGCTGCTGGAGCTGATCATCACCCGCAGCCCCAAGCTGGCTTTGGATCGGCGTACTCAGGCCACGCTAAAGAGGATGCGGGTCAGGACTAAGAAGCAGTAAGGATTCGGCCGCCGCCGGAGGTGTTAAAGGCGATGGATGGCGATAATCCCTGGAACAGGATAAAAGCGCGAGACTATGATCTCCATATGGGAAATGTTAATGTGGCGCAGCTTAAAATGCTTGGCCTGATTATAAAGGAACAGCTCACTCTGATTCAGGAGGAAGCGCGTCCCGGGTCAGAGTGCGCGATTTTAGGGATAACAAATGGTAATGGTCTTGAGCATGTTGACTCAATGAAAATTGGTAAAGTTATCGGGATTGATATCAATCAACTGTTTCTTGATGAATGCCTACAGCGTTATGGATATCTGGGCGACAGATTAAAACTGGCGCGAGTGGATTTAATTAAAGATAAAAAGTCCGCTATTGAGCAATTAAAAGGGTCAGACTTAATAATAGCCAACTTAATGATTGAGCATGTTCATATGGATAATTTTATTGAAATATTGCGAGGGTTGCCAAAGCGTAATAGAGTAGTCTCATGTGTGATCCAGTATAATCCGGACGGTACTATAGCGTCAAAGTCAGGCTATGAGCATACTTTTGATGAGATTATGCCCACGGTGGAGGAAGCTGATGAAAGCGATGTTGTCCAGTCAATGCTAATATCAGGATATAATTTAGAATTACGCAAAGAATATCCTTTACCAAACGGAAAGATATTCATCCGGCTCGATTTTTATTTTGAGATTTTCTCGTTTTCTAATTCTAAACGCTGATACCACCTGTCAAAAAAGCTGTTTGCTTTCTCCAGCTCGGCTTCGGCTTTGAGCTTATAAAATAAATTGAGCAGCCAGTCGAGGCTTTCATCCTTTTTGGTTAAAACGCACCGTGATGGGGCGCGAAGTTGTCGTTGCCGTCACGGACGGCAAACTCGACTTCGGGACGTGGGAGCAGATATTTTACGGCGAGTTCGAAGGTATGCGCGATAAGCGGATGCCGTCAGCGAAGCAGTCAAACACCGCGGCGAAATTATCAAAACTTACGCCCGTCAACTAAGGCATCGTTACGAAATAAAGTTGACAAATTTTGCGTCGGAATTTTTTTCTCTGGCAAGGCGGGAATTCGCGGGCGTACCCTCAGCGGTACGCCAAGAATGAGCAACGCCGCCAGAGGGAAAAAGAACAAGCAAAATGTAAAGTTTATTTCGTAACGATGCCTGAAAG
>JAISDE010000230.1 GCA_031265035.1 Peptococcaceae bacterium
AAACGACGGCGCCGGGGGTGCCGGGCCTTTGGCGGGCAGTGGTGCGGAATAATACGGATCAGCCGGTGATCGGCGCTATCATCAGCTGGGTAGAGAACAATCATGTTCGCCACAGCCAAACCCAGGATTTTGGGCCGGGCGAGGCGGTGGAGGTCAGATGGAATTGGCCCGGCGCCGACGGGCCAGGCGTGTCCCGGGCGGAAGTCAGGGCGGAGCCGCCGGCGGATTTG
This sequence comes from Peptococcaceae bacterium, assembly GCA_031265035.1. Lineage (GTDB taxonomy): Bacteria > Bacillota > Peptococcia > DRI-13 > UBA5745 > JAISDE01. The sequence goes on from JAISDE010000230.1 coordinate 231, forward strand.
AGCGACAGCAATGAGGAGGACAACAGGCGCTGGGATTATATCAACGCGCGGCAGCCGACGGCGGCCAGGGTCAGCTGCGCCGAGACCAGGGAGCGAGGGAATTGGGAGGTTACCTACGCTGTCATCGTTGGGTATAATACCAGGGAGACCACCTGGACGTGGACGCTGCCCAGCGGCGAGACCCAAACATCCACGGAGAGTTACACTGATTACAGCAGCCCGATTTACGCTTATTATGACGTGGGCTATAGCGAGAGCCTGAGCGCCGCCGTTACGCTGCATACCGGCCAGGGCCGCCTGCCGGATCCGGCCAGGCCGGCCGCCGAGGATCAGGATGGCCGGGGCGCCTGGGAGATTATCCCTTACGCCAGGGCCAAGGGCCTGGATCCCAACCAAGTGACCAGGGCGGGGGCCGGCTTTACCTTGCGGGTAGAGACCAATTATAGCACTGATTGGGAAACCAAGGTGCCGGCCGGGGCTGAGGCCATCGGCGGGATCCTGACCGGGCCGGATCAGGTGACAGCGGAATTTTATGATACCAGGGGAACAGTGGTCAGGACGCTGGCCCTGGAAAAGACGGAAGGGGGCGATACCGGGCGGGCCATATGGCAGCTGCCGCTGGCCAGTCATACCTATCAGGACGGTGCCGGCGCGCGAAAGCGCTGGTTTTATACGGCGCCGGATATCCCCGACGGGGACTACCAGGTGCTGGTACGGGTGTCCGGGGCGGGCATGCAGGGCTTGCATACCTGTAAGGTGGCGAAAGCGCGGATTTACGGATCCATTTATGACGATATTTACGAGGGGATCAAAGGGAGCCGCTGACACATAGTACCAGCGCCAGGAAGCGGGCGCGGGGGCACAGACGCGCGGGCCACTTCCTGGCGCTGGGAGCCGCTGACGGCTCGGCGACGGGACGGTATAGTCTGGCGGGTTAATGATTAACGATTGCTTATAGCAGGAAAAAGGAGACGACCACGCCGGCCAGGAGGCCGATCAGTACGGGAATGGTATTGCGCCGGGCTAGCTCCGCCGGATCGACGCCGCACATAGCGGCCACAGGAATCACCGCCCAGGGAATAATCGTGCCGCCGCCCACCCATTGGGCGCCGGCCTGCCCGATAGCGCCCAACACGGGGATATTCAGGTTTACCGCCTGGCCGAAGGAAAGGGCCATGGAGCCCACCAGCGGCAAGCCGGAGAAGCCGGAGCCGTCCAGGCCGGTGATGCCGCCGATGACCATCATCAATATCGCCACCGGATATTTGGACAGGGGCACTTGCTGAGCCAGCCACCAACCCCAATCCATCAGCAGGCCCTGCTGGTACTCGCCGGCCAGTATGGCCGAGATACCGGAGCCGCCGATGAAAAAGAAGCCGCCGATAATCACTACCGGCGCGAAAATCTTCATGCCGAAGCCGAAACCGTCCCGCACATAGTCCACGATTTTTTCCAGCGCGTCGGCCACCCCATGCTGGATCAGCACGCCTACCAGCATGATCAGCATCGCGGTGCCGGTGATGATAGCCGTGGCGTCGCCGCCCCGGATCTCATTGCTTAAAATCAGCACGATGGCGCCGAGAAAACAAAGGGGCGTCAGGATCAACATGATTTTAGCGCCGGAATGGGCCTCCCGGTGGGCGTCGCTTTCCGCCATAGCCATTTTTCTTTCCGCCTCATAGCGGGCGGCGTTGGTCTTCATGTCCCTTTTCAGGTTGATATAGGAGACAATCACTGCCACTACGCCAATTACCGCGAAAATCGGCGCCCCGCTGGTGACCACGTCCCAGGAGCCGACGCCCGCCGTGCCGGCGGTGATACCCGGCGCTCCCTGAATCACCGGGTCAAAGGCGAAAGCCAAACCGTGGCCAAAGATATTCATCGCTATGGCCGCCCCGATGGCCGGCAGCCCGGCTCGGATGGCGATGGGCGTCAGCAGCCCGCCGATGAGCGCTACCGCCGGTGAGGGCCAAATCAGCACCGTCACGATGGCCATGGCGATACCCAGGACAAAAAAGGCCACATCCGGGGTTTTCATAGCGTGGGCCAGGGGATCCATCATCAGCTTGTCGGTCCCCATATCCGCCATTTGCTTGGACATGGCCACCATCATCGCTATGGTAACTATAATGCCGAAGAACTCGGAGCCGGCGAAAATCAGGGCGTTGTAATTGACCTGCAAAGCGCCGATAATATTTTTGGAGGCGGCCAGCCCCAAGGCGAAGGTGAACAGGACGCAAGGTAAAACAGTGTCCCGGCGGGCGATCATCGTGCCGAGAACAACCAATACGCCGATAAGATAAATATAGTGCAAGATGTTTAACGTAATCTCCATACCTATTTCCCCCTAATCAAAATATAATGAGAGCGTGCCTCCTTCTTGTGACGCCAAGCGCCGCGCGTCCCCGTCGCCTGTGAGGCGGCGGTGGCCGCTGTTTGTTTTCCTCCCGCAAAACTCTTTTTTGGCGCTTTTCCCCGGCGGATCCCTGTTTCTTAACCTGTGTTATATTTCGACAGGATTATCCCTTTTCCTGCTAGTCACTTGCATTTAGCATTTTCTTTTTCTCGGCGCCCCCAAAATATCATGACGCGGCCGTTGAAACCCAATGCCACTAAGCCATCCGCGCCAGAATAAAAAAAGGCGGAAAAAAGCCGCCGTATCACCGGGGTGGCGGTACAGCGGCCTGTTTGACGAGTCCTTTGGTTTTTGACAGTCACCAAAGCGGCTGCCTAGTCGGCTATTTTCTCAAACTGATCCTTGGCCACGCCGCAGACAAGGCAAGTCCAGTCGGCGGGCAGCTGGGAGAAGGGTATATCACCGTCATACACATAGCCGCAAATCTCGCAGCGCCATTTTTCCCCCTGGGCGGTCTGAGGCGGCGAGGCAGGTTGGGCGGGCGAGGGCGCTGAGGGCGCCGAGACCGGTGAGGGCGCCGAGGCTGGCGCTGATGAGGATGCCGCGAATTTTCGCAGCGCCGCGACGGCGGCGTCTCTCATGTTCTTTTGGTAATCACCGTAAATCAGGGGCCGATCCGGCTTTTCCCCTTTCCAGGCGTCAACAACCTCGCAAAAAAAGGCGGTGTGGGTCGGAAACTCTCTCGCCTCCGTTACCCGGCAGCGGGCGTAAGCCACAGCCCCGTCCAGCGTTGGCAGCCCGTCCTTGACCCGGTGGGGGACACAGGCCCATTTGTCGGCCTCTCGTCCTGAGCGCAGGCCGAAATTGCCGACGGCGAAGGGATCCACTGTCTCACCCAGCACCGAGAGGGTGAATTCCCCCGCCTCTTTGATCAAGGTGTTGGTGAGGTTCTTGCGCATACTGGACAAAATGAGCACCGGCGGCTCGCCGCTGGTGATTTGGGCCACGGCGTCCACAACGCAGCCGCCAAACCCCTTTTCCATTTTGACCCCCACAATGTACACGCCGTGAGTGAGTTGATATAAAGCGGTTTTATCCATAAGTCACCCTTCCCTTTCTTTTTTACCGCTAAAAAGGATAAATCCGAATCCTTCTCCCGGCGGAAAAAAGTTCGGATTATCTTGAAATGGAGCGGGTGATGAGAATCGAACTCACGTAGCCAGCTTGGAAGGCTGGAGCTCTACCATTGAGCTACACCCGCGCGGACGGGGTCGAGAAAGAAAGCCGTCCGCCGTCCCGGTACAACGTAGTATAGCATAATGGCCCGGACAATACAAGCGCGATATGAGCGAGGAGTTTTACCGCCATTCAGTAGCCATCCAGTCGCCACCCAGTCTAACCCAGCCCACCTGCCCACCCCGAACCGCTCCTTGGGCGCGAGTCCCGCCTAAACGTACTCGTAGTCGTCGGGGGCTTTGAACCAGGAGTCGCGGCCGGTGTGCAGGATAAAGCACAGCGCCGCCACGATCACATACCCAATGGCAAAGGGCGAGAGGGGATAGAAGCCCAGCTCGGCGCTGTGGACAAAACCGAACAGAGAGAGTCCCGCGCCTGTCAGCGCGGTGACGCCGGCGGCGGTCAGTTTTTTGTCGATGATGAACACCGTGAAGGTGCCCAGCAGGATACCGACGATGATGGCGCCCGCCTTTACCGCGGGCACGCCGTTCCACATCACGCCGTTGGCGGACAGCAGGCCGGTAATCTCGGGGCTGTAGCCGTACAGCCCGGTGGGCAGGGTCTCGGCCCAGATGTCCGCGGCGCCCAGGGCGCCGGTGACCTGGGTGTACAGGTAGTCCGCCACGGGGGGCACCATGGCGATGGCCACGGCGGCGTAGTGGCGCTTGTCGTTGTCCTTGAAGGCTTGGGCCACCATGATGATGGCGCACCACAAAAAGGTGACGGCGCAAATAGCCGGCGGCACCAAGGCGCTGAGAAAGGTAAAGAGGCCGAAGATGCCCGCGGCGCCCAGAACCAGGCCGGCGATAATGGAGTAGCCGATACCGGCGCCCGTCTTTTTCAGGCCGGCGTGACCCAGCCACACCGTATTGGGCACAATGCCGCCAAACAGGGACGAGATCATGGTGCAGATACCGTCGGCGAACTGGGCTTCCCGCACGCTGTAGTTGTCGCCGGCGGCGTTGGCCGCCTCCACATTATCCATGGTCTCAATGAAGTTGTAGATCTCGATGGGGATGATAATGGTGAGGTAGGGCGCCACTATGGCGAAGCCGTTGATCATGGTTTGGATGGTATTGACCGGGTTGGGGAAGTAAAAGCCGATGCCCGTGAAATCAAAGGTGGTGCGCCCCAGGCAGTAGGCGTAGATAATGCCGCCCACGATAGCCACGATCAGGGGCGGGATCTTTTTGGGGAACAGGTAGCCGCCGAACAGGCCCACCATGGCCACCGCCAGGATGGGCAGGCCCACCAGCGGGTCGCCGAACACGTCGAAGACGCCCTGGGTGGCCATCCAGATAAAGCCGATGCCCGCCACTGTGCCCAGAAGCGCCGCTCTGGGGATGCGTTTTTTCATCCAGGGGCCGAGCATCCCGCCCAGGAACTCCACCAGGCCGCCGATGAGGCAGGCCGCCATGGCCGCGGCCCATTCCAGCTCCGGGTCGCCGATGCCGTAATGCAGCGGGGTGACGACGCCGTACAGGAAAACGAACATGGCCGGGGTGGATACCCCGGAGGGCAGGGCGGCGATATCGGCGCGCCCTTCTTTTTTCGACAACTTGCGGCCCATATGCGCGTAATACAAACCGCTGCACAGCAGCCCAATGGACATGCCGGGGATCACCCGGCCGTAAACGATCCAGTCCGGCCAGCCCAGAGCCACTGACAGGGTGGCGATGACGATGAGATAGTTCACGATATTATTGGTAATGGCGTAAGTCAGGCCGCCTATGTCGCCGCGGCGAAAGAAGGGTACCAGCAAACCTTTGCTCACAATGTTTCCTCCCTTGTATTATGCCTTGTAGTGTGTCAATATTAATCCGCCTCGATGGCGATAAAATCAAATTTGGTCACGTCGAACAGGCCCATGTCGGTAAGCTTGATCTCCGGGATGACCGCCAGGGACATGAAGCAGAGGCTCATCACCGGCTCCAGCGCCGGGTTGATCTTCAGCGTGTCCCGGGCCGCTTTTTGCAGGGCCCGGAGTTTGTCGTTTACCCATTCGCCCGTTTGGTCGCTCATAATGCCGCCGATGGGCATGGACATCCTCTCCAGCACGGCGCCGCCGTTGACCAGCACAATGCCGCCGCCCTGGGCCACCAGTCGCTCAACGGCGAAGGCCATGTCGGCGTCGCTGGCGCCCACCACGATGATGTTGTGGCTGTCGTGGGCGATGGACAGGGCCACAGCGCCGGTTTTGATGCCGTAGCCTCGCAGGAGGCCCAGGGCCACGTTGCCGGTGCCCTGATGGCGCTCCACCACTGCCACCTTGGCGATGTCCAGGGCGGGGTCAAACTCGAACTCACCGTTCGGGCCTCGCCTTACGGTGTCTACCCGCTTGGAGGTGACGACGCTGCCGGGGTTGAGGCCGATGGTATAAACTTTGTCGCTCTTGAGCGGCAGGCGCAGCTTGGCGGCGGAGAAGTCCTTGACCCGGAAGCTGCCGGTGACCGATTGGACGCTGTGGCGCCGGACGGGCAGCAGGTAGCGCCCGTCCCTGGCCACCTCCCGGCCGGCGATGAAGACCCGCAGCGCCTTGAAGTGTCTCAGATCCTCCAAAAGCACGATGTCGGCCCGCAGGCCGGGCGCCAGGCCGCCCCGGTCGTACAAACGGTAGCATTCCGCCGCGTTGAGGGTGGCCATGCGGATGGCGGTGATGGGATCCACCCCTTCCTCCACGCATACGCGCAGGTGGTCGTCCAGGTGGCCCAGCTCCAGCATGGTCTTGGGCTGGCGGTCGTCGCTGCACAGCAGGCAGCGGCGGCTGTTGCCGGGCGCGAGGCCGGGCAGCAGGTTGCGCAGGTCATGGCAGGCTGAGCCTTGGCGGAGCAAGACATACATGCCCCGCGCGATCCGGGCGCGCATTTCCTCAACGGTAGCGCACTCATGGTCGGTCAAAATACGCGCGGCGGCGTAGGCGCTCAAATCGTTGCCTGTCACGGCGGGGCTGTGGCCGTCGATGGGCTTGCCCGCCTGGTAGGCGGCCAGTAATTTGTCCAGGGCGCCGTCCGCCCCATTGATCACGCCGGGGTAATCCATGAATTCGCCCAGGCCAATGATCCGGTCGTCTCCCAATGGCTCCCGCAGGGCGGCGGCGTCAAGGTTGGCGCCGGAATGCTCCCAGGGGGTGGCCGGCACGCAGGAGGGCAGCATAAACTTGATGTCCAGCGCCGTCTCCCGGGCCGCGCCCAGCATGTAGTCCAGGCCTCTCAGCCCGCATACGTTCACGATCTCATGGGGGTCGGCGATAATGGTGGTGCCGCCGTGGGGTACCAAAAGCCGCCCAATTTCCTCCGGGCTGACGTAGGAGGACTCAATGTGGATGTGGCTGTCAATGAAGCCGGGGGCGGCGTACTGCCCTTGGGCGTCCAGCTCGGAGCGGCCGCTGTAGCTGCCGATGCCGGCGATGAGCGCGCCGCACAGGGCGATGTCGCCCTGGGTCACGGTACCGCTGTAGACGTCCGCGATGTTGACATTTTTGATAACAAACTCCGCCGGCTCGCGGCCCGCCGCCACGTCCAGCAGGTGTTTTAGTTGTTGCTTATCCATGGGTATCTCCTCTTTCAGTCTTCTGTCAGCTCCAGTTTCAATCTTCTATCAACTCCAGGATGGGGTCGAAGGTATTCAGCGCCCGCACGTCCACCGGGCCGGCGTCGGTGATGGCGTAGTCCGGAATGGAGGTGATGGGCAGAAAGAACATGTACATCAGGGGCTCGGGCAGGTCGCAGCCCAGGGCTTTGGCCGCCTGGTTCAGCTCCGTCTCCCGCCGGGCGATGACCGCCGGATCCTCGTCGCTGACGATGCCGCCTACCGGCAGGGGCAAAAAGTCGATGATCCCGCCGTTGGCCGCCAGCGCCTGGCCGCCGCCGTTTTTGATGAGGTGGTTGACCGCCAGGGACATGTCCGCCGCGTTAGTGCCCATTACCACGATATTGTTGTCGTCCGGGGCGCAGGAGGAGGCCATGGCGCCTTCCCGCAAACGCCAACCGGAGCAGAAGGCCAGGCTCCGGTTGCCGTTGCGGCCAAACCGCTCCAGCACGGAAACCATAGCCACGTCCTGCTGGGCGTCGGGCTGTACCACGCCATTCTCTACCCGCAATTCCGCGTCCCGGCGGCGGCGCACGAAGGGGCCTTTCACGTCCATGGACAGCACCTTGGCCTTGCCCTTTTGAATGCCCACCTTATAATGGAAGTCCTCGGGCCTGGTCAGGCCGCGCTTTAGCTCGCCGCTGAGGATAGGGCTACGGGGCGGGGGCGTCAGCCGGCGGATCATTTTTTGATCCCGGGCCACCAGCTGACCGTCGCTGATGACGGCCTGTACCTGGAAGCTTTCCGGGCTGTCCACAATCAAAATGTCGGCCAGGCGGCCGGGGGAGATAGAGCCAACCAGATGGTCGATACGGTAAGCCTCGGCGCTGTTGATGGTGCCCATTTGGATGGCGGTCAGGGGCGGTACCCCGGCGGCGATGGCCAGGCGCACCACATTATCCAGATGTCCCTTGCTCAAAAGGTCGGAGGCGGTCACGTCGTCGGTGCAGAAGCTGACCCGCCGGGCCAGCGCGGGATTCACCTCGGTGACGGCGCGGATGTTCTCGGGCAGAAAGTGGGTAACGGAGGACTCCCGGATGAGCATGTGCATACCCTTGCGCATCTTCTCCACCACTTCCGCGTGGGTGTAGCTCTCGTGATCCAGCCGGATGCCGCCGCACAGGTAGGCGTCCAGCTCCTTGCCCTGGGCCATGGGGGCGCAGCCGAACACCGGCAGCCGATTTTTGCTGGCCTCCGCGATGGCGCCCAGGGTGTCGTCATCCCCTTCCGTGACGAATTCCCGAACCGTCTCCCAAACGCCAAAGCACTCGGGCCATTTTTGGGTCTCGGCGTGTACCTCTTTAGTGAAGTTGAAGGCCACGGTGGATTGCGGCACGGTGTAGGGGGTGCGGTAGGGGGCGCCCCAGAACACTTTGAGGGGGCAGCCCTTGATTTCAGCGAAGATCTCCCGCAGGCCCTCCAGGCCGGCGACCGAGATGTACTCGTCCAGGCCGGATACCATGCTGGTGGTGCCTCGGGGCACTACGGCGCCGGCGTAGCCGGTAATACTCAGCTTGCTGCACTCGCTGTGGATGTGGCCGTCGATGAGGCCGGGGGCCAGGTATTTTCCGGCGGCGTCGATTTTGGCCGTGTCGGGGCCGATGTGCATACTGACGTCGCCTACGGCCACGATAGTGTCGCCGTAGATGGCCACGTCGGCGGGGTAGACCTCGCTGGTCATTACATTGATGAGGGTACCGCCCAGTACCACGCTATGGGCCGGGATCTCCCCCTTGCCCGCGCGGATCAGGGTTTTAAGGTTGTCGATGGTTTTTTCCAATGGGAATACCTCCTGTTTTTTTTGAGGATTTTTTTTGACCGTTTTCCGAAAATAACTACAATTTCAGCTTGATGACGTAAAAATTTTCCCCCATCTTATCACAGGCGCTTTCAAGCTGTCAATCGGAAAAATTGCCGAAAATTGCCGCCGGAGTGGGGAAGGAGTGGGGAATTGGGGAATCCTGAGAATCGCTATTGATTTGACGGCGGTAATGTGTTAAAATGTTTCCGATATGTAAATTGTCAACAGGGAGATTCCGTAATTCCGGAGAGAGTTGGCAAGCGCGGATTCCGGAGTCCCGGAGAGAGTAGATGTTACTAAAGGAGCTCAAGGGCCAAAAGAAAACCATCGCCGCGCTGATCTTGATCGGTTGCGCGGCCGCCCTTTGGCCGGGCAAAACCGGCTGGTCAGGCGCCCTGCCGGTCGCCGGCTCGCGTTTTGTGTCGGATCTGTTTTTTACCATCGCCATGATCTTTCTGGCGTATGGCTTGTGGGCCTTGATCGGCAATCTGGGCATGTTCAACAGTTTTATTTACGGCGCTAAATACCTGACCCGGATCGTCAGAAATCAAAAGGCTGATCCCCAGGGAAAGGGCGACGGTTATCTGGACTACGCGCGAAGTCGGCGGAAACGGCCGGGTGTACCCGTGATTTTGCTGTTTGCCGCCTGTTTTATGTCGCTGTCCGTTTTAGCTTTATTTCTGCCAATTTAGGCGTAGTTCTACCAATATAAAAAAAGGAGATGGAGAAATGAATCGAGAATCTAGGAAAACC
>JAISDE010000020.1 GCA_031265035.1 Peptococcaceae bacterium
AGGAACTGTCGATAAATAACTTGAACATCTTACTTGTCTTTTTGCCGTCTGTCCGCGTCAGCAAATCCCTTGCGTAGCGCTACTACGCGGCGGGCTTTCCTTCCTTGACAGACGACAAAAATACTGCGTCATATATCCAAGTTATTTACCGACAGCTCCTAATTGATTCGCGATCGCCTTTAATGATCTCCTCACTAGCGCCTGTTTGAGTTCCCGCTCATCCCTACAACTCAGCGCGCCGGTGGGACAGGTGGCCACACAGGCCGGCTCCAGCCCTTGCCGAACCAAAACCTGACAACCGTCACATTTGCGCATTTTACCGTCCGGCCCAAAAGAGGGAGCGCCAAAAGGGCAGGCGATAGCGCAGCTATGGCAGCCAATGCAGTCGGTGGTGTCAAATACGGTGAAATTTGTCGCCGGGTCTTTTTTGAGGCAGGCGCAGGGGCAGGCGACGATACAGGCCGGCTCGTCGCAATGCTGGCAGGCGATGGATAAATAAATATTTTTCTCGCCATTTTCCACTACGCCCGCCATACGAAAAGGCCCCTCCCCACTTTCAATGTCAATATCGTTTTGATCCATGCAAGCGATCGCGCAAGCGCCGCAAGCTGAACATTTGCTCAAATCAAGATCGATAATAAATCCCATGCTCATTCCTCCCCAACCTTTGAGATCAGACGCGGTCACCCGATTATTGTTTCGCGAGTTCTAAGCGTCTAACCCCAGGCGCTCGCTGATCCAGGCGGGAACATTACGCTCCCGCAGGCGAACCTGCCCGTTCCAGCCAACGGGCGAATTCTCACCGGATATCCCTTTTAAAAAACCGGCTTTCAAAATACCGCTAATCCCGCAATTATCCAAAATATTAATACATACCGGCTTGCCGTCCCGCAAGGTCACATTCAATGTCGTCCCGCCGTCCGGGCTTCGCCACAGAAAGCGCTCACCCGGCAGCCGATTGTCGCCAAAGGCGATAAAATCCATATTAAAGAAATGGGTAATATTGTGCGGGATATTGCCTCCCCACAAGGTTTCTTTCCCCGCCATATTCTCTCCCGCGATTTTGCCCTGCCCGGCGGCGTTGGCCCACAAGCCGATGATTTGCGTATCGCCGCTTTGCCTGTTCAACCCCTCGCAGCAATCGCCGGCGGCGTACACGTTCTCCTGGCTGGTTCGCATATGCCGATCCACAACGATGCCTTTGCCCACCTTCAGCGCCTGCCCCACAAAGCCGATATCCGCCCGGGTGCCAACACAAAAAACCACAAGATCGCAAGCCTCGCCGGTACCGTCTGTATAGCGGACATTGAGCTTGCCGCCCAACTTGGCCTTTTCCCCAAGCCGCGCGCCTGCCCCGACCGGCCCAGCCGCCCCGACGGCCCCAGCCGCCCCGACGGCCCCTACGGCCTCGACGGCCTCAATCGCCTCAATCCCCTGCCCAAACCGCGGCTTGACCCCTCTGTCGGCCAGGCGGGAGGCTATAATATCGGCGGTCTCGGGCAAGGCGGCCAAAGGAAAAATCACCGGGGCCAGATCCGCTAAAACGCAGTCTATCCCCCGTTGGCGCAGCAGCTCCACCACCTTGATACCCACCATAGAGGCGCCCGCCACAATCGCTTTCCCAACCCCGCCCCGTTCCAGCCGCTCTTTCAGTCTCACCGCGTCCTCTACCTGGCGCATACAATACACCTCCGGGCCGGCGGCGCCAGGAATAGCGGGCAATACAGCCTTTCCCCCAGTGGCCAGCAGCAGCTTGTCATAGCCAAAGGCCTCTCCCCTGGCGTTAAACAGCCGCCGCCCGTCATAATCTATCGCTTTTACAGCCTCTCCCCCCCGCAGTTTAAGATCGTACTTTTTCACGACAGCGGCCAGATCCCCAAAAGGGAACATGCCCCTGTAAGGAATTTTTCCGGCCGTGTAATAAGTCGTAAGCATCGGGTTGGCGGGGGGATCCCATTTATCGCTGAAAACATGGATTTCTCCCCCGTAGCCGCTGTCCCGCAAGGCTTTTATCCCGTGATAGCCGGCACAGCCAAAACCGACGACCCCATAACGCAGCGCCACCTCAGCGCCCCCCTTCCCGACAAGTCCTTAGGACTCGTTACGACGCCTCATAGCGCCGCCTCAAAGCGCCGCCTCAAAGCGCCGCCTCAATCTGAGCGTAATCCATCTCCGGCCCAAAGCCCAAATTCTCCAGGCCGCGGCCTTCCCGCCAATAATCCGCGCCATTGGCCACCCCCGCCACGGTGATAAACGCCTCCAGCAACGGCGCCGGGCAGCCCAGCCGCCGGCCCAGAGACGCGCAAAAAACAGCGCAGCAAGGAACATCCTCGGTGATATAACGATGTGTCAAGCTATCCGGCCCATCCAGACTGATAAAATCCGCCAATTGGGGATTTTCCGCCGGCCGGCGCAGGGATTCCATAAAACTGATAGGATCCATATGGGGGATGAGGCCCATCGCCCGCATAATCCGCCGCCGTTCTTCCTCCATCGCCCGGGCGCAATTCACCGCCGGCTCCGACAAGCCTTCCTTGAACATGTTGAACAGCTCCCCCCGCCCCTCGATCAAAGCGGCGGAAAGCAGCGTAGCGCCCAGATGCATAACAAAATTGGTAGAATTGACGGCGCACTCAAACACATTTTTATTTGCCTTGAGCTCCAGTACGCCTTCCAGCGCCTCGATCACCCGGCCCGTATCCCCGGCGGGCAAGCTGGCGATCCCTTTGCCGCCCAAAGGCAGGCCCAGCTTGACTTCCGCCTCGCCGGTCAACCGGCAGGGAAAAAGGTTCCCCTCCAGCTCGGAGACAGTAACGTCCCTCGTCATACCCATTTCCCGAAATACCCGACGGAAAATAAAACTGCCTAAATTCCCGGGACAGATAATGATCTGCTGCCCATCCCGGAGGTAAGGGGCGATCCGGCGGGCCACCGCCTCATGCCGTTCGGCGGCCACATTGATAAAAATCGCCTCCGCCCCCGGGATCGCCTCCCGGGGAGAGGTCGTCGCCCGGTGAATCCTGGCCAACCCCCTGCTTTTGCCCCGCAGCAATATCCCGCCCTGGCGCTCAATAGCCTCAAACCGCTCCCGGTAAAACTCGTCGTCATACAGGGTCGCCTCATACCCCCGCAGTGTGAAAAGGGCGGCCGCCGTGTGCCCGGTGGCGCCGCCGCCAACAAATGTCAACTTATTGATCATTCCGCTCCCACTCCTTCCGCTACCGTTCCTTTACGTCTTTCCTTTACGTCTTTTCTTTACGTCTTTCCGGTTACCCCGTCATTTCCTTGCTGATCCGGCAGGGATTGGACTTATAACCCGGAAACCCGCTATAAGGATCCAGATGATCCCCCGCTACCAAATCATTGGCGTTGGCCTCCCTGTAGCCGTGATACAGATGAATCTCGCCCGGCCGGATTCTGCCGGAAGGATCGGCGATCACCGTCACGCTACCCGTCGGGCTATCCAAACGGATTTTATCGCCCTCCCGAATCCCCAGGGCCGCCGCGTCCCCGGCGTTTATCTCCGCCGCCGCCGCCTTGCGCAAGCTCCGCAGCCAAGGCATATAATGCAGGCGGGAATGGAGAGCGTTGGGCAGCCGGGCGCCCGTGACCAAAACAAAAGGATAATCCTCGGCCGGGAAATCCCCATCGGACAACGGTTCCCGATAGGTAGGCAGAGGATCCAGCGCCTGATCGGCGCACCCAGCCACCGTCTCGGAGTAAAACTCAAACTTTCCAGTTGGCGTGGGCATCCCGGCGGCCGTAAAAGCGCCGGGGACTACCGGCGCCGCCTCCGGCACCAAAATCGGCAGCTCGCTGGCTTTCATATCCTCAATCGTAACGCTGTTGCCCTTGAGCATATAAGCGATTTCCGCCTCATAACCCTCCTTGAGCAGCGGATCATCAATTCCCATCACCTCGGCCAGATCCCGCAGTGCTTCCGCGTCGCTCCGGGCGTCATAAAGAGGCTTGACGACCGGTTGGGTATACGCCGCGAAACCGCCGGGATAGGCCTTAAATTCCCCCCGCTCAAAAGAGGATACGGCCGGCAGCAAAATATCCGCGTACTTGGCCGTATCGCTCATGAACAGATCCATATCCACAAAAAATTCCACCGCCCGCAACGCCTCATACATCTTGGGCGTATCGGGAAACATCTTAGCGTTCAGGCCAAAACCCATCAGCGCCTTGATCGGGTAAGGCTTCCCCGTCAAAATCTGGCGGGACAAATCCATCGCCTGAAATTCATCCACCATTTTATTCCACAAGGGGAACCGACCGGCGCCAATGGCCTTGGCCTTCAATTCCCTGGGCTGACGCTCCAAATAATACTCATGCTCCCGCATATGATAACCGGCGATTTGATCATAAAACGTGGCCTCCATAGGCAGCTGACCGCCGGCCCGGTCAAAATTGCCCGTCAGCCCATGCAGGCAAATAATGGCGCGGTAATTCTGAAACCCGTTGATATGGTGGACTATGGGCGAGGCCGACTCCTGCGCGCAGGCCGGGCCGTTGCGAGCGTAAAGCTCGGTGGCCGCCTCAATATCCGCCGCCCTCAACCCGGTCAGGCGGGCCACCTTAGCCAGATCAAAACCTGACGCGTATTCGGCGTATCGCTCAAAACCGTGGGTATGCCTCGCGATAAATTCCTTGTCCGTCCAGCCCTTTTTGATTATCAGATTGCCCATGCCCAAGGCCAGCGCCCCATCGGTGCCGGAGCGGATTTGCAGGTGAATATCCGCCAGTTTCTCAGTCGCCGGGGTCTTGCGGGGGTCAATGATGATAAATTTTACGCCCCGCTCCTTCATGGCCAGCAAATTGGGCAAAACCAGATGATTGGAGTAAAAAGCGTTCAGCGCGAACCCCAGCACGGTATTGGTACGGCCAAAATCCGGTTTGGCTATGGAACCGGCCGTGGCCTCCCAGGCCATGACGGTGGATTTATAACAAGAGCTGCATTCGGAGCCATAATTGATACTGCCAAAAGAATAGGCGAAACGATGGAGATACTGACGGTACCATTTGGCGTACCCGGAAAAAAAAGCCACCGAGTTTGGGCCCCAGGAACGTTTATAGTCATTGAGCCTGTCGGCGATGAGCCGATAGGCCTCATCCCAGCTGATTGGCTCGAATTTTCCCTCTCCCCGCTGACCGACCCGGCGCGCGGGCGTCCGCAGCCTGTCCCGACGGTAAATATATTGCCGGTTGGCCGCCCCCTTGGCGCACAGCTTTCCTTTGCTGAAAGGGTGCGCCTTGGTGCCAGCCACCTTGATGATTGCCCCGTCCTTAACATAGGCGTCCACGCCGCAATGAAACCCCGGCGCGCAAATATCACAAATAGTCCGTTTAATCGCTATGCCGGTCGCCGGGCCGGGGATTTTCGCCCGGCGCAGCTCTGACGTCCGCTCCCCCGCTCCCAATTCCGGCGGCCGCCCTATTTGTTTATCGCTCATATACGTACCCCTTTTTCGCCCTTAGGATCAGCGCGACAATAACTCGCGCCTCTCGCTTGCCCTCACCGCTTTTACCCCGCTTCCCGCCCGGACAACCGCCGCCGCCCAACGCGTCGCCTCAAACCTTCAAATAGGCGCCGATATCCGCCATATCCGCCGTCTTTTCCAGCTTCTCAAAGACAAAATCAACCAGCGCGTCCCGTTTCTCCCGGGACATGACCGCCTCCGTCTGGAGATGGAAGCTCGCCGCGCATTCCGCCCTGTTATACGGATTGCGAGGATGCCCCTTGGGATAAGCCAGCGTCTCGTTGTACTCGCCGCCGTCCCGGGTGACGATCCGCATACCGTAAGTCGGATAGCCGCCTTTTTGGAAAGCGGCGAAATTGGCGCTGATCAAAGATTCCTCCCCCACTCCCCGCACCTTGGCCGCCATCGCCAAAATATCGGCGTCCGTAAGATATTTCTCATTCAGCCAGTCAAAGCCCACCTTAGGCCCTTTGAGATACATGGCGATACAAAAAGGAATGCTGAACTGCGCCTTGACCAGGGAATTATAACCCTGAGCCGGGCTAGGCTCGCTGCGGTTGGGAATAAAAGGCGACACCTCAATGGCGGTGATATCGTCGGGTTGGAAGCCGTATTTTTCCTTCATCATATGGATCAAATCCATCGGGCTTTGGATCCACATATTTACCGGCCAATTTTTCAGCATAAGCTCCATGATCATAAAACGGCGGCCCAAATCTTTATCAAACCATTCCCAATCGCATTGATCGGAGACGCCGAACCAATAGCCGGTATCCGCCTCCAGCGCGTCGGTCAGCGTCGAGATCCCCTTCTCGGTGATCAGCGCGCATTCCAGCGCTATTTGGGCCGTCAGGCCATGGGTAAAATGATAAAAATCGCTGAACGAGGAATGGATCAGATTGATCGCCACCGGCGTCATATGGACAGCGGCGCCAAACATCTGATTCATCTTTTCGCCCCGCAGCCCCAAAAGCTTCGCCGCCACCGCCGTCGGCGAGAAAATCTGCCAGCAATGCAGGCCCCAGCCTTGCAGAAACCGTTGGGGCGAGGGCTGCACAGCCATAGCGACCCGCTGATACACATCGTAAGCGCCCACCAGCGCGGTCAGATAATCCTTCCCGCTTTTGTGATAAGCCTCCGCCATCCCAATCCCGGCGGGCACCGCGCCGGCGGAGGGATGCCCAGTCCATGAGCAATCCTCCCAATCCAGCAAATCCGCGTTGGTGCCATTGGCCAGCGCGGCATTATGCGCTGAGACCTTGCTGCCCTCGCCAATAATCGTGGCGTTCCGCGCCCCCTGCCCAAAATCCTTCGCGATCCGGATAATATCCTGGGCCGATTTAGAGCGCAAAGCCGCTATAGCGGCGCCTAACGTATGCAACGTCACCAATTTTGCCCGCTCGATCGCTTCCGGCGGAATGTCCTCATAACTCAGCCCCGATAAATAATCGGCCAGAATCTGTGTGTATTTTTTCATTATAGCCCAACCTCCTTTAATCATTTAATTAATTATTTAATCACATCATCATTTAATCCCATCGTATTATCGCCCGACCGCTCCTCAGGACTCGTCAAACAATAAATTGACGAGTCCTTAAAGGACAAAGCTGGCGATGTACAAGACAGGAATAGCCGCTATGATACAAATCAAACAATAGCCGATCCCGTATTTGTAAATATCCTTGACCGTGATCCAGTCGTTGGAATACAAAAATGGCGCCATGCCCGAGGAACCGGGCAGCACAAAACCCATGTTGGCCAGGAAAATGATAGCTATACCTATAATGGCCGGCGATATACCAAGATCCGCCACAAAAGGCACCGTAATGGGGATCAGCATCATCGCCACGCCGATATTGCTGCCGATGTTGGTCAAAATTACCGTCGCGACCACCACGATAATGATAAAAGGCAGCGCCCCCATGCCCGAGAACACCGGCGAGAGCAAATTATTCATCATGGTTTTCACCCCGGTGGCGTCGGAAGTCAGGGCGCTGGCCACCGGTATAGCGGACGAGCAAATCAGGATCACGTTCCAATTGACCCCTTCCTTCGCCAATTGGACAAAATTGATGATCGGCTTGCCGTCAATCCGAATAAAGCATTGGATAATAATAATCAGCGCGAACATCCCCGCCTGGGTCAGCCGCAGCAATCCCCCCATGCCAGGCGCGTCGGCCGGCAGCAGCGTAGTGGCGAAAACGTAGATAATAATGATCAAAAAGGAAAAGAGATAGCATTTCTGCTGAATCGTCATCCGGCTGGGGCCATCGCTCCGCAGCTGCCGCACGTCAAAATTTTTCAGCTTGCTCATGTCGCAGCGAAATACATATTTGATCGCCAGAGCGGTCAGCAGCATCATCAGCGAACCGATAATAAAGGCGATCAGCATGTATTGGGCATAATTAATCGGCGTTCCGGTAGCCTGCCCATAAGCGCCGCAAAGAGCCAGCATCCAGCCCTGGAAAGGCACCATGCCGCCGCCCACAATACCCGCCAGCAAACAGGCGATAATCATCGCGCCGCTGTAGCGTTCCCCCTTTTGGTAGCCGACCATCTCCGCTATGCTGTAAAAAATCGCCCAGGACAAAAAGATCTCCGCTATCGTGCCCAGCAGGATCGTGCAGACAAAAAAGCACCATAAAAAGATAAAAGTAAACAAAAAAGGCCGTCCATTGAGGAACTTGCGGGTAATAATCCAGCGGGCGATATACTCCCCCACCCCGCTGACCCTAATAGCCTCGGACAAGATCATCAGCATGAGCAGCATCCAGACAATCTGGCTGCCCAACCCCGCCGCTATGGCCTCACCCATGGACAGATAGTCGCTCATGCCAAAAGCCACGATACCCAAAAGGCTGGGCCAAATCAAATCCACCGTCGACCACATAAAAATCAGGCCAATAAAAATCCCCAGGATCTGCATACCAACCTGTGTCAAAGGCCCCACCGCCGGAATTTTGCCAAATCCGAAAAGAAAAAATATACCTATAAGCCCACAAATATAGTACCTCAGATTTTTTTCCCCGACGCCCCGAGCGTTTGCCATCATCGCACCTCACCTCGTATTGTTAATCATGATTGTTAATCAGGACACAGCCATGCCACCTTGATCGATCGTCCTTATTTTACCGCGAACATCTTAATTACCCTCAACTCCCGGACATTATTGGGTCTACACTAATTGTCGGCACTGTTTCTCTGAGAGAAACGCGCATAAAACAAGGCGTTTTTCGATATTTCCGTTGACTTGGCTTAACAGACCTGCT
>JAISDE010000015.1 GCA_031265035.1 Peptococcaceae bacterium
GCATGTCCTTGATCTCCTCCCAAAAAGGCGCCGCGATCACCGAGGCGATCTCCGTCAGGGTGAGTCCCTGCCGGCGGTGGAGAAAGTCAATGATATATGTGATCACTTCCGTATCCGTCAGCAGCGTGCAGGGATAGCCGAACATCTCGATCCAGCGGCGGTTGGCGTCATAAGACGAGATCTCCCCGTTGTGGACGACGGAGTAATCCAGCAAAGCGAAAGGATGGGCGCCGCCCCACCAGCCGGGGGTATTGGTGGGATAACGGCCGTGAGCCGTCCAGCAATAGCCGGCGTATTCCTCCAGGCGGTAAAACCGGCCCACATCCTCGGGGAAGCCCACCGCCTTAAAAACGCCCATATTCTTGCCGCTGGAAAATACGTAGGCGCCATCAAACTCTTTATTGATCCGCACCACGCAACGGGCCACAAATTCTTTCTCGTCCAGCTGGCTGTCCAGCAGGCGAACATGGAGGGGCGTCAGAAAATAGCGCCAGATCAAAGGCTCATTGGTAATGGCCTTGACCTTGCGTATGGGTATTTTGGACAAATTGACGATATCGAACTGTTCCCCCAAAAATTCCTCGCAATGGGTCTTGGCGGCCTGGTGGTCGTAGAAAATGTGAAACGCGTACAGATCCTTGTTTTCCGGATAGATGCCGTAGCCGGCGAAGCCGCCGCCCAAGCCGTTGGAGCGTTCGCGCATCACGGCGATGGAAGCGACGATATCGCCGCCGCCCATTCTTTCCCCGCTTTTGGAGAAAACCCCGGATATGGCGCAACCTGACGACAGCCGGACTTGCCCTTCCCTCAATAACATCCCGCTCTCTCCACCTTTTACTCTTACTCTTGGAAAATAAGGAAAAGCGCCCCCCGCAAGGGCGAACCCCACCCCGCCTGAGACGCCTTTGTCCACAAGTATCATACTTGTTTTCCCTCCCGCTGTCAATGCGGGCGGCGTGTATACAGTTCGGGGGCAGCGTGGCCAAAAAATCCATCCCGTATTCTGGGATGGATTTTTTGGTAGTGTGTGTCTAATTGGGTCAAGCGAAAATCCTCCCAGCTTCTGAAACGCCATACGTTCCTCCGCCCCGCCCAGGATCCAGATGGTGCCGCAATGAATAAAGCCGAGTTTGTCAAGCAGCTTCCGCATCGGCGCGTTGTCGGTATGCGTGTCAATTCTGAGGTTATCGCGACGCTCAAACGCCCAATTCAGGCAGAAGGCGCCAACACCTCGAGTTCCGCGCTTTAAGGCGATACGGTGAACCACGCCATAGGGCTCGTCACTCAGCCACTTGCCCTCAATGTAGCCATAGGTCGGATCCCGCTCTATGTTGAAGTAGAACGCCGCGACCACTTCGCCGCCATCCTCGCAAACATAACCGCGACCCTCCGGCGATACATCCCGTTCCACCATATCCCGGGACGGATGCCCATCCTTCCACTGGGTCGGGTTTCCACTCGACGCCATAAACGCGCGGGCGTCGGCATAGATTTTCCCTATCGCCGGCAGATCCGCCGGGTTGCCGCGTCTGATCAACACAGCCACACCTCCGGCCTGTCCGCCAATGCCCGCGCCCGCTCCAAAAACCGCCCTACGTGGTAGCCGTCACAGACGGCGTGACGCGCCTGAACGGACACGGGCAGCCACGAACGCCCATTGTGATCTGGCGCGAATTTACCGATTGTTATCTGGGGCGCGAGCCAAGTAAACGGGCTTTGGCGGTAGATATTCAGGTTTAGGCCCGTGAAATTAACCCACGGCAGGCAGGAGAAGTCAAAAATGTTCGGAATATCAGGCATCAGCGCGAAGCCGGTTTTACCGCTGTACGCCGCCATATCCGAGACACATTTTTCGTAAAACGTCCTAAAGTCAGGGCTGTACCCCGTCCAAATACCGCCGAAGGTCTCCGTTTCCTCGTTGAATACGTTATACCGGGGGTGTACAACGTCATAAATACCCAACTCGCCTTTGTCGTTATGCGCCATTCGGAACTCGGGCGTATCGTTCACCGCTTTCGAGAACAGCCAGCAATGGGCGGGGAACGTCCTGAGTCCTCTCGCCTTTAGCGCGGTCAGCAAGTCGGTGATGTCGATATTTACAGTCACGCTGTACGTACAACTGCCTGCCGCACTGTTGTAATGCCGGTAATGCTCCCGCCGGGAGTAAGTCTCCATGTCAATCAACGTAAATTTCATTATCTCGAAACTGTTTATCCGACCTTATCAGCTGTCCATTATAATTTCAGCTGATTTTTATTGATTTTTTCGTTCGATTGGCATACAATAATATTGGGTATTAAAAGCGTATAATTTTTCCCATTCTATTAAAAAGAGGGGGTGGCATCATGTTTGTGACGGCAACCGAATTCAAGAATAACATCGGCAAGTATCTTGCGCTTGTATCTGTGGAGGATGTTTTTGTTACTAAAAACGGCAGAGGCATCGCTAAACTGTCCGATATCTCGTCCGACAGGCAGTCGATACTTGATGACCTCGTAGGTCTCACGTCCGCCAATCCCATATCGCTTGATGAGGCGAAGGCGGCAAGGGCGGCGCGCCAATGAAGGCTATCATCGGTACGAACGTCATCATCGATGTCACAGACCGGCGAGCAGAGTTTTTTGCTGATTCTTACCGAACCATTCAACTTTCGATGCAAAAGGCTTTTAACGGATATATAACCGCCGGAGCTGTGTCCGACATTTACTACATTACCCGCAAAAGCACCGGCGACGCCAAGAAAGCCCGGGAAGCGATCGCCGGGCTTATTGAGCTTGTGAGCGTTTGCGATACCAGGGCAGGAGATATACCGGCGGCGCTGGTCATTGATATGCCCGACTTGGAAGACGCCATAGTGGCCGCGACCGCTAAAAGAGAAAAGGCTGACTTTATTGTAACGCGCAATGTCCGCGATTATAGAAATTCGCCCATTCCCGCGGTGACGCCACAAGATTTTCTGAATAAGCTTGACGGCGGCATTTAGCTGTTCCACTGTGTAGAATATTACACATTATGATTACAAGGAAGCAAGGCATCGGGATAAATGATGGTACTGGTAGACACCTCCGTCTGGTCGCTCGCCCTGCGCCGCAAGATACCGATACAACCCAAGGACTATGAGACCGCGGCGCGATTTCACAATACCTGTCGGCGTAACGGATCGCGGTTTCTCAATGTCATGCCGCAAACAACGGCTAAAGAACATGGCACGCCAGGAGGGATTCGCTCCGTTCGCTTTTTGCCTTTCTCCTTTACAAACACCGCTCACTATCACGCCGGGGCGGGCAAACCCTTCCTTTTAGGACTCGACAGACAATAATCTGTAATTTTTCGCTGGCCCTTTCGCCGCCAGGCCGCGTTGTCGTCAGTCGCCATACCACTGCGGGTATGCCTTCTTCCTCCGCCTTGCCTGACGACGAAATTGCCGCGCGAAATTATCACATCTTATTGTCTGTCGAATCCTTTAGGTCGGCTTTGCCCGCCCGTTCGAATCCCTGATTGTTGTGGCCAAAAAAATCCATCCCGTATTCTTGGATGGATGGATTTTTTGGCACGCCAGGAGGGATTCGCTCCGTTCGCTTTTTGCCTTTCTCCTTTACAAACACCGCTCACTATC
>JAISDE010000046.1 GCA_031265035.1 Peptococcaceae bacterium
GATCGAGTGCGTGCAGGAGATTCCCTGCAATCCCTGCGAGCGGGCCTGTCCCTTTGGCGCTATCGCCGTGGGGCGGCCGATTACCAATCTGCCGATCCTGGACGAGGAAAAATGCACCGGCTGCGGCGCTTGCCTGGCGCTTTGCCCGGGGCTGGCGATTTTCCGGGTACACAAGAATTATACGGCTGACACCAGCCTGATCGAGTTTCCTTACGAGTATTTGCCCCTGCCCCGGGAGGGCAGCGCGGCGCCCTGCGGCGGGCGGGACGGGCAGTATATCGCGGACGGCACGGTGATCAAGGCCCGGCAAGGCAAGCGAAGCGACGGTACGACACTGGTCACTGTCGAGGTGCCCAAACAGTATTATATGGATATCCGGACAATTTGCCGCAAGGGGGGAGCGTAGTTGGATATGGAAAACGCCGATCAGGAGATCATTATCTGCCGCTGCGAGGAAATCAGCCGGCGGCAAATCCTGGCGGCCATCGCGGACGGGGCGACGACGATCAAGGGCGTCAAGATACGGACGGAGGCCGGCATGGGTCTGTGTCAGGGTCGCACCTGCCGCCGTCTGATTACCCAAATGCTGGCCCAGAGCGGCGCCAGACCGGCGGCGGAGCTTTATCCCCCCACCAGCCGGCCGCCAGTTCGGACCGCCCAGGTGGGCGAATATATCCGGGAGGAGGATGACTGATGGGGCGAACCGCGGATGTGGCTGTGATCGGCGGCGGCGTGATTGGCGCCTCCATCGCTTATCGCCTGGCGAAGGCCGGCAAGAAAGTGGTGCTGTGTGAGAGGTATGATTTGACCGCCGGCGCCACCGGCGCTTGCGACCAGATGGTTATTTTGCAGTCCAAAAATCCCGGCATTCACCTGAGGC
The DNA here is from genome assembly GCA_031265035.1 of Peptococcaceae bacterium. Classification (GTDB taxonomy): domain Bacteria; phylum Bacillota; class Peptococcia; order DRI-13; family UBA5745; genus JAISDE01. Next base: position 881 of record JAISDE010000046.1, read on the forward strand.
TGGCCTTGGACAGCGCGGCGATGTTTCAGGATTTGAGCAGGGAATTGGATTACCCCATTGAGTATTTTCGGCATGGCGGTATGATTACCATAGAAAATGAGATGGAAATGGGCGTTATGACCGATTTTGTGGCGAGACAAAAAAAGATCGGTCTTGAGGTAGAGATCATCAGTCGGGCGGACGCGGCCAAGCGGCAGCGGGGCCTGGCGGATCATCTGCTGGGATGTACTTTCAGCCGGCAGGACGGCCATGTCAACCCGTTCAAGTTGACGCTGGGGTTTGCCAAGGCCGCCAAGGCGCTGGGAGCCGAGATCCTGATTGACGCCGAGGTTACCGGATTTAAGGAGGAAGGAGGTAAGATCAAGGGGATCAAGACCGCTAAAGGGGATGTGGACGCGGAGGTCACGGTTTTGGCGGCGGGCGCCTGGAGCCCGTTGGTGGCGGCCCAGGTGGGGCTGACCTTGCCGATCAAGCCCAGACGGGGGCAGATCATAATCACCGAGCCGGGGCCGCCTTATGTGGTGGGTGGTATTCTCTCCGCCCAATACATTGTGGCCAAGTATCACCCGGAGACGCTGAGGGACGCCAAAAGCCGGGGGGTTCAGCTGGGGGTGGGCCTGGCGCTGAGCCAGACGGCGAAGGGCGATATCCTGATCGGCGCTACCCGGGAGTTTGTGGATTATGAGGTCAGCAATACCAGGGAGGGCATCCGGGAAATCCTGAAGAACGCCGCCCGCCTGATGCCGGGCCTGAAAAAGATGAACGTGATCCGGATAATGGGCGGCTCGCGGCCGTATACGCCGGACGGGCTGCCCCTGATCGGGTTCCCCAAGGGCCGGGAGGGCCTGTTTTTGGCGGCGGGCCACGAGGGGGACGGTATAGCGCTGAGCGCCATTACCGGCCGGATTGTGGCGGATCTGCTGACCGAGGGCAAGACTTACACGGACATATCCCCGTTGGATCCCAACCGTTTCCCGTTGATAGCGTCATAAGTAAGAGCAGATTTGAGGGAGTAGATTTACGGAACAAAAGGAGGAACAAACGATGAAAAGGACAAAACTACTTTCGATCTTGATCGCGAGCGCGCTGGTTTTGGTCATGTTGGGTGGGTGCGGCGGCGGCACTCAAAACGCGGGAGGGGGATCCACCGCGGGATCCGCCGCGGGATCCGCCGGTGAGATAAAGATTGGGCTTGTCGCGCCGATGACGGGCGGCTCAGGTAGTATGGGCGTCAGCCAGCAACAGGGGTATGAGTTGGCCATGGCGGAGATTAACGACGCCGGCGGCGTAAGCGGCAGAAAAATTACTTTGACCGTTTACGACGACCAGGGTGATCCCCAGACCGCGGCGTCGGGCGCGCAGAAGTTCGCGGATGACGACTCGATTATCGCGCTTGGCGGGTCATGCAATTCTTCGGCCACCCTGGCCATGATGCCGATTGTCGATAACGCGGGTATCCCCGATTTGGTCGTAAGTTCCAGCTCGCCTCAGTTGACGGGCTCCAGTGAGTATTTCTTCCGCATGTCGGTTCAGGACGCCGCGGTAGGCCCTCAGATGGCCAAAGCGCTGCTGGACAGGGGCTGCAAAAATGTGGTGGTTTTTTACGCCAACAATGACTATGGCGTCGGCTTGAACGACAGCTTCAAAACCTATCTGGAAAGTAACGGAGGCACGGTGCTGAGCAGTTTGACCTATTTGACGACCGACCAGGATTTTACGGCGCAGATTACCACGGCTAAGGGCATGAACCCGGACGCGATCGCGCTTTGCGGCACGATGGGGGATTGCGGGCTGATTATCAAGCAGCTGGATCAAAACGGCTTCGCTGAGCCGGTTATTGGCGGCACAGGTCTTTACAATATCAAGATGATTGAGATCGCGGGGGACGCGTCGGAGGACGTCTTGCTTATAGGCGTGTATATCTCAAGCAATCCCGACGAGAAGGTGCAGACACTGGTTTCCAAATATACGGCGAAATACGGTAATGAGCCGGACGGCTTCGCCGCCCTTGCTTACGATCAAATGTACGTCATCGCGGAGGCCGCTCAGGCCGCCATCGACGCCGGCGGTTTGACCAGGGAGAGCCTCAAGGACGCGCTGAAAAAAACCGATTATGACGGCGTGACCGGCAGGGTTTCCTTCAATAGCGACAATGACTGGGTGCGCGACTATTTGACCTTGATGGTAAAAGACGGCAATTTTGTAATGGCTGAGTAATTTGTAATGGCCGATTAGGAGTAAGCGATTGTAATAGCTTATTAGGAGTAAGCGATTGTAATAGCCGATTAGGCGGAATCAAACAGAGCCGGCCGCTTAGCGAGTTTTAGAGCGGCGGCCGGCATTTTTTACATCCTGCGGGGCGGAGGTATGATATGGAGTTTCTACAGCAGACCATCAACGGTTTGGCGCAGGGGGGGATTTATTCCCTGATCGCCATCGGCTGGACGACGGTGTTTGGCATCGTGGGCGTCATGAACTGGACCCATGGCGAGATTTACATGCTGGGCGCTTTCGCCGGCTATTTTCTTTGCAGGTCGGGTATGCCCCTTATTCCGGCATTGTTGGTTTCCATGGTAATAGGCGCCGTTTTGGCGATGATGGTCGATCAGGTTGGTTACAAGCCGCTGCGCAAAAAACGCAAGCTGGCCGTCGCCGGTTTTATAACGGCCCTTGGTCTTTCCACCTTTTTGCGTTACGCGGCTACGGCCGCTTTTACGCCGGATCCCCGCGCCTACCCTAACATGATTAAGTACCAGCAGATTCAGTTGCTCGCCCTGGGCGGCCGCGAGTTGACCATTAGCTCGATTCATTTGATGATATTGACGGGGACGATCATTATTATGATTATCCTACAGCTTTTTATCAGCAAAACGATTACCGGTAAGGCTATGCTCGCCGCTTCCCAGGATATGCAGACGCTGGGTCTGATGGGGGTGGACAGCGAGAGGTTGATCAAGATTACTTTCGCGATTTCAGGCGCTCTTGGCGCGGCCGCGGGCGTCTTTGTGGGTATTGTTTATTCCATCAACCCGGCGATGGGGGCGCTGGCGGGGCTGAAAGGGTGGTCTGTCGCTATTTTGGGCGGTATCGGCTCTATTACTGGCTCACTGATCGGGGGCCTGATTCTGGGCGTGGCCGAGGGCCTGACGGCGGGTTTTATCTCAACCGGGTACAAGGACGCCATTGGCTTTATTATCATGATGGCTGTCCTGATCGTTAAGCCTACGGGTCTGATGGGCTTTAAATTTGAGGATAAGGTATAGGGAGGGATGATGATGATGGAAGCGAATGCCGCGAAGCTCCCCCGGCTGCCCAAGTTAGGGGCGGGTCCGGTGTTTTTGATCTCGCTGCTGGCGATTTTGATATTTTGTTTCACAGACAGCTTTACGTCCACCCGTCTGATCCCTGTCTATTTTAAGCATATTGTGGTTTCCTGCCTGATTTACGCTATTTTGTCCCTGGCCCTGAATTTCGTGTCCGGCTACATCGGGCAAACTTCCCTGGGGCACGCGGCTTTCTTTGGGATAGGCGCCTATACGACGGCCGTGTTGACCAAATACGCCGGCTTTAATTTTTGGCTCTCGATCCCGGTGGCGGCCGTCCTGGCGGGTCTCGTCTCGATTTTGCTAGCGGCGGCGGCGCTGCGGGTAAAAGGGGCGTTTCTGGTGGTCATCACCTACGGTTTTGGCGAGGTGCTGCGCTATGTGTGCATCAATACCCAGTCTCTGGGCGGCACGGCCGGCATACCGGGCGTCGCGGCGCCGACGGCGATGGGGGTCAGGTTTGGGCGTATTGGCCCTAGCGGCAAGGAGGCGTACATTCTGCTGGCGTTCGCGGCGGTGGCGCTGCTGGCCTTTTTTATGTGG
>JAISDE010000167.1 GCA_031265035.1 Peptococcaceae bacterium
CCGCGCCGCCCCGCGCCCCGCGCTTTAACCTGTGCCTAACCCCTTGTCCCGCGCCATTCCGGGCTTGCCGCCCCCTTGACCTTGTAAATGTAGCCGTCAGCCGCGGCTAGGCCCGGGCCGCCCCCGGGCCGCCCCCGGAAATTTCCTGACGGGGCGGCCCGGAGCGATCCAACTATAAGGATTTATTTGAAGGATTTGTTTCCGGTTCGGGACTGGCCCATACCAAGCCCAAACGCCTGGCTAGGCCCTGGCCGGAGCGGCCAAGGCGAAGATCATGGCGCCGGTAGGGGCGTCATAACGGGAGCCGGGGATGCTGACACCGGCATTCGCGCCCAGGCGGAAGACCCGGAGCCTGTCCCGCCGCGTGTCGGTCACCGGCGCGTAGGGCAGGGCGACTTCCGCCGTCCCAGCGCCAAAATCGTCGATGATGGCGTCGTCCGCCAGAATCTCCACGTAGATGGCGGCCTTGCCGCTGATGAGGCGCTGTTGCGTCTCGCTCAGGTCGACGGCGCTAAAAGCGCTCTCGTCGGTCTTCTCCAGATCTATTTTCTCCAGGCTGAGGGTGATGACCGGCGCCACCGCCCCCCCGCCGCTATCCGGGCTAACCTGTATAGCGGCCAGTATGGCGGCGTTGTCCAGGGTGACGGCGCCTACCGGGTTGGCCACGGTCAGCAGGATCTTCGCCCCGCCGCCGCTTTCCCCGGCCTGGGCCGCCTGGGCTATCGCCTTGGCGGCGGCGGCGTCGATGGTCAGTACCACCTTAGCCACATCCGCCGTATCTGTCCCGGTCGTGCCGGCGGTGATATCCAGCTTGATCCCCACCGTCTCGCCGGCGGCCGCGTCGCCCACGGCCGTCAGCGCCCCGCTGATGATCCCGTCGGTCACGGTGACCGCGGCCGTGTCGCCGGTCACCGCCGATGGCAGCGTCACGGTCACGGCCGTCTCCGGCAGCAGCGCCTCAATAGCCGCCAGGATCGCCGCCGCCCGGCTGTCCGCCATAGCTTGAGTCACGGTCAGGATCTCGTTGTTGGCGTTGAGCCACTGGCCCGCCTCCACAGAGGCGGTCAGGGCGGCGTAGGATACCGGTGTATAGCCGTCCCCATTCCCGCCCGCGGCGTCGGCCGCCTGATCCAGGGCCGCGGTCAGCGTTGTCAGGTCGGCCACAGCCGAGCCGCCGCTCAGGTCGATGCCGTCCCAGTCGATTCGCAAAATGGCTAACTGTGTGCCGGAGCCTTGACTGATGGCGTCCATGATGGGCACAAATACTTCCAGAGTGATCTCAGGCTCGCCGGGGTTGATAGGAATTCCCACCTCATAGGGATATGAGGTTCCCGCCGGTGGGCCGTAAGCGTCGGTCACGCCGGTATGGCCGGAATAAACCGTTGCCGGGGTAGTGTCCCAGCCGCTGATATCGCCGGTTTCATCATAGTGTATTTGGCTCACTTGGGCGAGGGATTGTAAATAACCCGTAAAGCCCATAGTCGTCAACGGCCCGAAAAACAGCCGCAATTCCCCGCCATTCTCGCCGATGATCGCTTTGGATAGCGAGTGGTTGATGGCGGCGTTGCCCATAGAGGGCTGAAGTTGGTGGAAAAGCTGCCAGGTGGAATAATTCCAAAGAGCTGTCCTATCGGACAGGGAGACCTCGCCGTCGACCCGGACGCGTAATTCGCTCTGGGCCGCCAAAGCGTCGATGGCCGCCCCCAGGGATACTACCTGAGTGTCAGCCTTTTCTTGGGTCAGGCCGGCGCTTTTCAGAGCCGTCTCTGCCGCCTCGACAGTCGCTGTCAGCGCGCGCCAGGAAGTGTCCTCGTAGACCGCCGCTGTGGCGGACAGCTGTTTGGCGCCATAGATGGCCGCCTCCAAGGCTGCCGTGTCCGCGCTGGGAGCGGCGGGCCTGGGTACCAGATTGTTGATAGCGGTGGTCAGGCCCGCGACTTGGGCGTCAACCGCGCCCTGCTCGGCGTCCTCGTCAGCCAGCACCAACTGGGCGGCGCTGATGGCGTTGGCCAGGGCGGCATAGCTGCTTTCGGTATAAGCGTCAGGGAGATACGCCGCCGCCGCCGCCAGTTTCGCCGTCAGTTTTGCCTTGCTCACCGCCTCCGGCGCGGCTGTCGCCCGCGCTATGGCCAGCGCCAGAGCGTCTCGGGCGGCCGCGATCTCGTCGGAGGCAGGCGCGCCTTGGTAAACCTCCCGCGCCGTATCCAGGGCAGGCAGCAAAATAGCTTGGCCCGTCGCGCCCAGAGTGGCCGCCGCCTTCTCCGCCTGCCGAATCTTCACGTCCAAGACGCTCTTGTCGTAATCCCCGTAGGGATTGACGGGATTTTCCCCGGCGATCTTCTCCACGGCGGTGATGAGCAGCCTGGTATCCTGCGACGAGTCGCCGCTGCCAGGCTCACTGCCGGAGAAAGCGTCCATGATCGGGATAAAAAGATGGAGCCAAAACACATCTTCCTCCCCGCCAAAGCGCAGGGGGATCGCCACCCTTTTGGGATAGTTCAGACCAAAGGACGTCGCGAAACCGCCGTCGGCGTCGTCGATCTCCGCCGGGGTGAAGTAGGACAGCGTCTCCACCGGCGTCCTTACGCCGCTTTTATCGCCGGTATCATAATAAAAAAGATCGCTGATATAGTTTTGGAGGGAAAGGGCGAGAATTGATTGCAGCCCCAAATATAAGGTTCTTTCCCCGCCCCGGGTCTCAATGTAAGCGTAAGGATCGCTGTCCCGGTTGATGGCCGAGTTGCCCATAGACACCCGATCCTGCCCGTAATGCTTGAGAAAAACCGCGGCGCGGTACAGCCCGTCCTCTTTGGTGCTATCCGCCAGATCCGTCACCGGGGCATATTTCTCCCCGATAAAAAATGTGGTGTTGATCGGATCGGAGGCGGGCCACAAGATCTCGACATAACGGTTTTCCTTGTCGATCACCAGCCGCTTGAAACTGGCCAGTCCATCCTGGTCAATTGTATAATCCTCCCCGAGCCATTTTTTGATCAGCAGCCTGTCCATATCCCAGCCATCGGGAATCGGTACGCGCAAGGTAGCCGCGGCTTTTAAGCCCGCCGGCTCGTCGGCGGCCGCCAGGTTGAGCGCGTAAAAAAGGTATTTCCCGCTCGCGGCGCCGGAGGCATTGATCAGAAAGCTTTCCGGGGTGACGTAGGGCAGGCTTTCACTATACGCGGCGTAAGAAGCGGCGGTGAGAGCGCTGCCCGTCGGCAGGGCGTTGGATTTATAAAAGAGGCTGACACCGTTGTCGCTCAGTGTCTCGTCCGTAATCGGCTCCGTATCCAGGCGCAAATAACCGTAGTAGGACCATTTCTCGGCATGCTTGGTCGTCCGCACCCGCAAAGGGATCCCAAATGCCAGATCGTCGAAAGTCAGCGCGAATACGCCGTCTTCAAGGTTAATATCCTCAAAGGTAATGCCGCTGGCGGGAACCCAATAATTGTCGTTGTAAGGAGCGTCCGTGGGGAGGACATCTTTGCTGATCCCTCGCTCAATCGTCAAAACGTTATTTCCGTCGTCGTCATAAGGCGAGCGCAGGGTAAAGGTCGCTGTCAGCTTGCCTTCCGGCGTCTGGCTGACCGGCACCTCCGCCTCAAATAATTTGCCGATATCCAGCCCAGCGTAGGCTGTAGGGGCGGTCCAAGCCGGCATCTTCGAGGTGGAGAAGCGAGGATCTGCGCCGTCACGGTCATTGGTCCAGCTATACGCCAGCGCGGCGTCACCCGTCAGTTCCGCCGGCAGTGGCATGGCCTGATCTGGCTCGGGCCAGACCGCTAACGCGCTGAACTTCGTTGCGCTGGGGTGACTACTGTGTTTGATTTGTAAATCCCTGGCGTAGTAATTGATGAGTAAAGGTTCTGACAGCAAGTCCGCCTGGGGCAGCTTGACGGTGATATAGCCCTGATCAAGGGCCTGATCAAGGGGCGACGTCCCGGCCGCCGCGGTCACGCTGGCTGCCGGCAGGTAAAACTCGTCTACCTCGCCGGTCCAAAAGGTGGCCTCGTTAACTATATTTAAACCGCTCGCGCCGTATTGTGCCAGCGGGGCATTTTTGATCGCCGCCGGGATATTGAAGCCACCGTAAGGCATGTATCTAAAGTCGCCGGTATGCCCAATAGTTTCCAGATAATTTCTGAGGCTGGTACCGGCTTGGGCGGGGTCGATCACCTGCACAAAGCTGGTATTAGTGTCCTTAAAGGGCTGATAGCCATACACCTGCAAGGTGATCTCGCAGGCGCCGTCTTCTTTTACCTCGACCAAGGCCCGGTCGTGGATTTGTATGTATCTGCCGCTGGTGCTTGTCCCCAGCGGTGACTTGCTATAATAACCGTTGGGGGAAGAGCGTGTCAGGGGCACGCTATACAGGCCGGCGGCCAGGCCCTGTCCCCCCGGCCCGGCCGTCTCGGCGAAAATTGAGAACGGAGCGGCGCTCAACACCAGCGCCAAGGCGAGGCACGCGGCGCCCAACCGTTTTAGGAAACGCGTTTTTTTACGCGAGGTCATCATACACCGCCTAATCTTGTAGTAATTTGGGCCGGGATAAGACCGGCCTGACGATAGGAAAACGGAAAAAGGAGCGGGGGGAAGACGCTTCCTTCCCCCCCGTTTCCCGCTCCGCCTGACAATCCTCGGGGATCGCAGTCATTTTTTGAAGTTTATTTGGTAGACTCTACCTGTAACAGGTAGCGGAAATCCCTTACGCCGCCGGCAGATTCACCAGTTCCAGATACACTGTTTGGGTATGTTCCTCAGGTGTGCCGTCCACATGGAAGGTAAACAGGATCTGGCCGGAAACAGCGTCGTCGGGGATGGTCGCTTCAGAACTGCCGTCAGCTTCTACTTCCTCAGGCGTCAAGATGGTCACTTTCTCGCCGTCGGCGTTGAGCACGGAGATCTCGTCAAAATAGGTCAATACCGAGGGACCGTAGGGAGGCACAATCAAGCCCTCCTGAAGAAAAAGCGTCACGGTTCCGTTATTGTTCACAGTATAGCTGTTGACCAGGTTGTCGCCGTGATTGGCGGGCAAACCGGTGGAAGTAGAATAGAAATAATAGGTTTGGGTATACTGGCCAATGGGATCGTCGGCCACCGCTAGGGCGGTCATAGCGAAGGAACTCAATGCCAGGAGCAATACCAGGGTGAGACCCAGGGCTTTCTTGCCGGAGAAAAGCTTTAACGTTTTCATTTTTCTGCCTACTTTCTCCCACACTGGGCAGTGGGCGCCGTCATAGCCGCTATTGGCGGCTTCGTCTTAGCTTAACCGGGGCCTAACCTCCTTTCCGTTTGGCCTTGAACGGCCTTGATCGGGGTACATATCAACACGCCGCGCGGCGATGTTGTCAGCCATTTCCCAGCGGGTAAAGCCTATTTTGAACGGGATAGCAATTGGCAAGACGCAGCTTATATTTTAGCCAGAACTAATTTAAGCATTAGCCAACGCTCACTTGAAACCTAATAAAGGCTGTTGCAAAAAACGAATTTTATCAACGCGACAGGGCTTTTCCGCTATTAGCTAAATTTTCCAAGGGATAAACACATGAAGAATCCATTGTCTTCTTAAAATAAAAGCTAGTATTCATGGGGTGGAGCGAAACCGTTTTGACCAGGTAAATTAACCACTACTAACCTTATGACGCTATGATAGCAAATTGTCCAGCCCCTGTCAATAGGGCGCGAAAAAAATTTGCTACCGCTAATACCTCCACAAGGCGCCCACCGCCCGCGCGTTTGCCCCCCTAATATCTGCTAATACCCTCGATTTTATTCACTCGCCTTATAATTGTACACAGGGCGTATTTGCTCCAGAATCTCTGCCGTAGGCGCGATATGCTTTATAATATCGTCTATCGGTTTGTACGCCATCGGCGACTCATCAAGCGTGTGGCGATTAATGGATGTGGTGAAGATTCCGCCCATCTCGCGCTCATATTCGTCCATTGACAGCGTTTTAAACGCTGCCGAGCGACTCATCAATCGCCCGGCGCCGTGGGGCGCGGATTGGTTCCAGTCGTCATTGCCTTTGCCCGCGCAAATCAAACTGCCGTCGCGCATGTTGATTGGTATCAGCAGACGCTCGCCGCGCCTCGCGGATACCGCGCCTTTGCGGAGTATCATATTTTCCGTGTCTATGTAGTTATGTATGGTCGTGAAACGATCCGCGCCTGTCAGGCCCATTCCCCGCAGAATAACCTCGGTCATCGCTTGGCGGTTCAGCGCGGCGAAGCGCTGAATGATTTTCATGTCATGAATATAGTCGTCAAAGAGTTCTTTGTCGGCGTAGGCGAGATCTTTTGGTATCCCCTCGGCGTCCTGCTTGACTTCGGTTTTCAGGCGTTTGACGGTATCGTCTATCTCGCGTTGGCGTCCCGCCGCTTTCAGCGCCGCTATTGTTTCCGCGATCTGCCGTTGGGAATTGCCGCGTAGCGTTTTGTAGGCTTCTTCCTGATAATAGTCGGCGACTTGCGAGCCGAGATGACGGCTGCCGGAGTGGACGATAAGGTACAGCTCTCCTTTATCCGAGCGGGCAACCTCAATGAAGTGATTGCCGCCGCCGAGAGTGCCGATACTCCGCTGGGCGCGATGGATGTTTACCTCAAGAGCGCAGCGCAGCTCGCCAAGGCTAATCTCGTCACTCAACGGGTGCGGCGCGCCGCGGATCTCGCGCCCGGATGGTATCTCGCGGCGAATCAGGCGGTCAAGCGCGGCAAAATCAATCTCTTTATCCGCCAGTTTGACCGTTTCCATGCCGCAGCCGATGTCCACGCCTACCATACCCGGCACGATTTTGTCCGCGACGGTCATCGTCGTGCCTATGGTGCATCCCTTGCCGGCGTGAACGTCCGGCATTATACGGATTTTGCAGTCCGCGAACTCGGCGCGGTCACAGACCGTCTTTATCTGCTCCGCGGCCTTGTCTTCAAGGGAGTTGGTGTAAACTACCGCTGTATTGTGAGTTCCGACAATTTGAATCATCCCCAAAACCCCCTATCGTTTTCATATGGTCTATTCTAAGACGTTTAAGTCGGGAATACAATTCTTTTAAAGATTTTGTAAGAAAAAAACGTCTTGGTTTTTTATGATTTACCTGTATGATAATAACCGGGTGATAAGTGGCGGGTGGCACACATCGGGTGACGAGTGGCGGGTGGCACACATCGGGTGACAAGCGGCGGGTGGCGCATACCGGGTGACAAGGGCGGCGAGAGGGTGGGATATGATGTGAATATTTTGGTTTGTGACGACGACAGGGAGATTGTGGCGGCGATCGAGATTTACTTGAGAAGCGAGGGGTATGAGGTGTTTCCGGCCTACGATGGGCTGGCGGCCCTGGATATTTTGGCGGCCCGGGAGATCCATCTGGTGCTGATGGATATCATGATGCCGAAAATGAACGGGATGCTGACGACCATGAAGATCCGGGAGGCCCAAAATATCCCGATCATCATGCTCTCCGCCAAGTCCGAGGATTATGACAAGGTGACGGGCCTGAACGCCGGCGCCGACGATTATATGACCAAGCCCTTCAATCCCCTGGAGTTGATCGCCAGGGTGCGTTCTCAGTTGCGGCGTTATCTGGAGCTGGGGAGCGGGAAAAAAGAGCCGGAGGGTCAGGCGGGGCTTTACCGGGCGGGGGGCCTGCTGGTGGACGACGGGCAAAAGATGGTGTTTTTGGACGGGGAGCAGGTGCCGGTGACGCCGATTGAGTTTGGGATTTTGCGTTTTCTGACCTCAAATGCCGGGCGGGTTTTTTCCATCGATCAGATCTATGAGGCGGTGTGGCGGGGGCCGGCGTACAATGCCGGCAATACTGTTTCCGTGCATATTCGCCGAATTCGGGAAAAGATCGAGATCAATCCTAAGGAACCAAAATATTTAAAGGTGGTGTGGGGCATTGGCTACAAAATGGAAAAATGCTGAACGGCCCGGTTGGGTACAGTTTACCGCCGGCGCCGCTTTGGTCTGCCTGTTTACCGGTTGGCTGCTTTACCTGTCGCTGTGTGTAAGGGGTATTGAGGCCAGGGACGGCTTTTTTGAGGACGCGCTTTACAGCAAGCCCTTCGCGGCCAGCGGCAGTTTTCAAAATATGGTGCGGCAAAACGCGGAGTTGGTTTTTGAGCGCTTGCGTTACGCTGGGGGAGAGGAAAGCATCCGGCAGGGGGTATACGCGGACGGGCTGTCGGGCAACCAGATGTATAGTCTGATTCGGGACAGTCTGGGGAGATTGCTGGCGGCGGCTGGGGACGACGAGTATTTTTATGGCAGCGTGTATTATGGTAATGATGAGTACTACGAGTATTATGGTAATGATGCTTTTCGCTTTCAGATCCAGGTTTCAGTGGAGGGCGAGACGCTGATCCGCCTGCGGGCCAGCGAGGTGGATACGCTGGAGAAGGCACTGGGTCCGGAGGTCGGCAAGGCGCTGACGGAGCGGGTTGAGACGAGACGGGCTGAGACGGAGCTGGACGCGACGGGAGCAGGCGCGACGTGGTTGGACGCGACGGAGCGGGCGACGGGATCGGTGGCGACGGAGCGGGCGGATACGGGGTTGGCAGGGCCGGCGCCGGCGCTAGAGCCGATAATGGCGCCGGTTGAGACGGGGCGGCGCTGGCAGGAAATATACAATCAGGAGGCGGGAATAAACAATCCGGAGCGGGAGGTTTTGTACCGGCTGGACGAGGAGCAGTGGGAGGTTTTGCTGGCGGCGGTGGAGCGGGATTATCCCGGTGAGACACAACGGCTGCGGCAGGCGCGAATCAATGACCAGCTGCTGTATTACCGGCAGATCGAGACAGGTCTGGCGGAAAGCGGGGCGCTTTATTTCGCGAGTGACGGCCTGAGCTATGTCACCAATCTATGGGAGGCCGGCGGGGCCATGCCGGAGCGGGCGGCGCTGGCGGAGATGATCCGAGCTTATCCGGCCTGGGTGATTTATGAGGGGAATGTCCTGAGCCGGTCGCCGGATTTTCCGACCCCCAGTGCCTTGCGGTATTACGATAATATTTTGTTGAGCCGGATACAGAATCAGGAGCGGACTGAGCGGGAGTTTCGCCTGTATTTGGCGGTGGCGGCGCCGGCGCTGGCGGCCAGGGAAGGGGCTTATAACGCCGATATCGCCCGGTTTCAGAGGGCGGCGGTGATTTTGGCGGGCTTGACGCTGGCGATGCTGCTGCTGTTGGTTTATTTATCCGCGGCCCGCTACCGGCGGGACGAGGCGGGGGGCGTCGTCTACCGCTGGCAGGAGCGCTGGTGGACGGAGTTGCACCTGCTGATTTTTACGGCGGCGCTGGTGGGCGGCGGCGTCGTATACATAGAGGAAATTCAGGCGCATATCGCCGCCGGGAGCGGCCTGCCTTTTTTCCTGCCGGGGCTGAATGTGTCTTTCAGGCTTACCTTTGTCGCGCTGGGCCTGTTTGCCCTGGGCTGCGCCGCCGTCGGGCTGGTGAGCTATCTGGCCTTGATCAAGAAGCTGAGGGGCGGCCGGTTTTTGGCCGGCTCGCTGCTGTGGCAGATCGGCGGCGGGTTGGCGCGGTTGGTTTTGGCGATCTTTCGCGGCGGCTCGGCGGAGCGGCGGGCGGTGCTTTCCGTCGGCGGTCTGGCGGTGATCATTGGGGGCCTGGCTGTGTTTGGCGTGGGAACTTATTCTCCCCTGCTTCTGATTTTGGCCGCGGTGGTGGCGGTGTTGGCGATGATCGGGGCGGCGTTTTGGGGCAAAAGGTTTGAGATGATCAAAAGCGGCTTGCGCCGGGTAAAAGAAGGGGAACTGACTTATGTCATCCCGCTGCCGCCCAAGGGGGAGCTGGGCCGGCTGGCGGCGGATATCAATACGGTTTCCGCCGGGCTGGATACCGCCGTGCAAAACCGCTTAAAGGATGAGCGGCTGCGGACGGAGCTGATCTCCAATGTTTCCCATGATTTGAAAACGCCGCTGACCTCTATTATCACCTATGTGGATCTGCTGAAAAAAGAAGGCCCGGCGTCGGAAAACGCCGGACGTTATCTGGAGATTATTGAGCAGAAATCCCAGCGGCTGCGGAAGCTGACCCTGGATTTGTTTGACGCGGCCAAGGCCAGCAGCGGCGCTTTGCAGGTAGAGATGGGCCAGGTAGAGCTGAGGGCTTTGGTGCAGCAGGGGCTGGGCGAGATGGAGGCGGCGATCCGGGAGTCCGGCCTGGAGTTTATTGTCGAGGCCGGGGAGGAAAAATATTACGCCGAGGCCGACGGGCGGCTGCTGTGGCGGGTGCTGGAGAATTTGCTGACCAATGTGCTGAAGTACGCGCAGGAGAGATCCCGGGTGTATATCGACCTGAAAAATACCAGGAGCCAGGCTTTGTTGATTATCAAGAATATTTCCCGGAACCCGCTGAATATCCCGGCGGCGGAGCTGATGGAGCGGTTTAAGCGGGGGGACGAGTCCCGTTCCACGGAGGGCAGCGGGTTGGGGCTGGCCATCGCCAGGGATTTGGTCAGGCTGCAAAACGGTTTGTTTGATATTGTGATAGATGGGGATTTGTTTAAGACGACGGTGATCTTGCGGCGGTATTTGGCGGGGCAAGGCGCGGGGGATGAGAAAGGCGCGGAGCTGGAGCCTGGCGCGGGGGATGAGAAAGGCGAAGTGTTGGAGCCTGGCGCGGAGCTGGAGCCTGGCGCGGAGCTGGAGCCTGGCGTAGTGCCGGAGCCGGGCGAAGTGCAACCTGAGTCAGGCGAAGTGCCGGAGCCGGACGCGGAGTCCTAAGCCGGCGGGCCGGCCTGAATGACTGCCTGGGGCATGTCAAAGCGGGCGAAATTCTGGCGGAAACGCTCGGCCAGCGATTTGGCGGTCTTGTCGTATTCTGCCTTGTCCGCCCAGGCGTCCCGGGGCAAAAGGATCCCGGCGGGCGCGCCGGGGCAGGCGGTAGGCACGGACAGGCCAAAGAAAGGCTCCGTCACGGTGGGGATCTTTTCCAGGTCGCCGTTGAGAGCGGCCGCGACTATAGCCCGGGTATAAGGCAAGCTGATGCGCTTGCCCGCGCCGTAGCCGCCGCCGGCCCAGCCGGTATTGATCAGGTAGACCCCGGCGCCGGTCTCGTCCAGCTTTTGGCCCAGCAGATCAGCGTAGATTCTGGCGGGGCGGGGCAGGAAGGGGGCGCCGAAGCAGGTGGAGAAGGTGGCCTGGGGCTCGGTGACGCCCCTTTCTGTGCCCGCCAGCCGGGCGGTATAGCCGGAGACGAAATGATACATCGCCTGTTCCCGGCTGAGTTTGGCGACCGGCGGCAGGACGCCAAAGGCGTCGGCGGTCAAAAAGACCACTGTTTTCGGCTGCCCGCCCACGCCGGGGATGACAGCGTTGGCTATGTACTCCACCGGATAGCCGGCCCTGGTGTTTTCAGTCAGGGAATCGTCGTTGAAATCCAGCTTCCGGCTGGATCCATCCATGATCACGTTTTCCACCAGGGCGCCGAAACGGATGGCGGCGTAAATGTCCGGCTCATGCTCCCGGGAAAGGCTGATACATTTGGCGTAGCAGCCGCCCTCAATATTGAAGACGCCGCCGCTGTGCCAGCCGTGCTCGTCGTCGCCGATGAGCAGGCGCTGGGGATCGGCGGACAGGGTGGTTTTGCCTGTGCCGGAAAGGCCGAAAAATAAAGCGACATCGCCGTCTTGGCCGATATTGGCGGAACAGTGCATGGGAAAGACGCCTTGGGCGGGCAGAAGATAATTCATGATGGCGAAAACAGATTTTTTGATCTCGCCGGCGTAACGGGTACCGGCGATTATTATCTCTTTTTCCGGGAAATTGACCAAGATGGCGGCTTCCGAATGGGTGCCGTCAATTTCTGGCGCGCAGGCGAAGCCGGGCGCGGCGATGATGGTGAAGTCGGGCCGAAAATCCGCCAATTCCGCCGGTGATTGGGGGCGCAAGAGCAGTTGGCGGATAAAGAGGTTTTGGGAGGCCAAATCGTTGACGACGCGGATTTTTTGCCGGTACTTGGGGTCGGCGCCGGCGTAGCCGTCAGAGACAAAAAGCTCCCGGCCCTGCAGATAGGCGGTGACCCGCCGGCGGATAGCCTGGTAATCCGCCTGGCTCATCGGGCGATTGACCGGACCCCAGTCGATCTCGTCATGAATGGTTGGCCCGTCAATGACATAGCGGTCGTCCGGGGAGCGGCCGGTGTATTTGCCGGTCTGGACGACTAAAGCGCCGGCGTCGGAGAGCGCGCCCTCGCCCCGGGCCAGCGCCCGTTCCACCAGGCTGGGCGTCGAAAGATTGCGCCACACAGAGGTGGGATTAAGAATACCAAGGTAGGTCAGGTCAAGCTCTGTCATTTAATGATTCCTCCATTTTCACGCGTTACAGGTTTTAGTGTAAACCACAAGGGAACGCCTGTCAATTACCCAAAAGCTCAACCCCCAGCCAAAGGTTGGGGACGAGTTGGTTTGGAAATCAGGTTGTAATTTGGGCGCGGACGTAGTAGAATAACACTAAAAGCGCGACCAAACGAGGTGTGACTATGCCGTTTCACGACGGTTTGCCGGAAATCCTCCCACCCAGCGAGGATGGCGTATTTCAGACAATTTTTACCAAGGAGGGCGCTAAACCGGCGCTCCTTGAGTTGCTCTCCGATATCCTCGGCCGTCCGCTGAGAGACGTGACTATCCGAAACAGCGAGCCGCCAATAAGTGATATAGACGCGAAGAGGGAAGTTTTTGATATCAATTGCGTCGCTCATGATGACAACTCGCAGATGGACATAGAGATGCAGGCGACCCCGATGAGGCATGACACGATAGCGAGCGAGCACAAGCATATCCGCGATCGCGCCGTGCTTAACCTTTCCGACCTCCACGCGCTCCAGCCTGGGCGGGGCGTCCCTTACGCCGACTTTTACAACAGCTATCAGATAACGATTTGTAATTATAACGTCTTTAACTGGGACAATGAGCTGGCGGAGCGATTCACCTATCGTAACGAGCGCGGCCAACAGCTATCCGATATAGCGACCGCGATTTTCGTAGACTTGACCCAGGCAAAGAAAATAGTTAAGAAACAGGTCGCCGATATGACCGCCGTGGAGCAATGGGTGGTGTTTCTCACAAAGGCCAACGATCCGCGATATCGGAAAGCGATCAAAGAAATTTTGCGAGGAAAGGGGGGGATTTCTGTGGCGTATGAGATGCTGACCTCAATAAGCACCGACGAGAACGAGCGAGCCCGTTTTCGCTCCCGCCGGATTTGGCAGAGGGATAGGGAATACGAGATTGGCTTCATAAACTCAAATTGGGAGAAAATCGTCGCCGACAAGGATAAATCACTGGCCGACAAGGATAAATCAATTGCCGACAAGGACGCGATGATCGCGGAATTGCGCGCCAAACTTGATGAGCGCTCATAACGGGATACAAGGCAGATTCAGCAATTCCGGTATAGCTATAATGGGGAGCAAAGTCTTGAGCCAGTCAGCGCGCGCCGTGGCGAATTGGTGGATTTGGCTGGTTGTGTCAGCGTTACAAGTGATGGCCAACAAAGTATACTCGTTTCCGGAGCCATAGTCCGGTTCCATAGCCAACTCGCTGTCCATGGCCAAGCATAGCTGATAAAAGCCCAAAAAAATAAGGACAACGGCAGAAACCCCGGGCCGCTGTCCTTATCTTTTTGGGCTTAAACACCGTAAAGGTTACGACTCCTTGGCGCCGGCAAGCTTTCTTATCGGCGACAGTCCGATCGCCGCCAGCATCAGAACCATGCCGGCAATTGTCGCCCCGCCGAAAAATTTCCAGCCGGCGGCCATACCGCCCGGGCCCGCCAAAAATCTCGCCATGATCGGGGCGTACAGCATTTGCCCCGCGTATACGGCGGTCATGAGAGTGGCGGAGATCGCCGGGAAATCCTTCATGCCAAATA
>JAISDE010000114.1 GCA_031265035.1 Peptococcaceae bacterium
AATCCCTTCGTCCTGAAATATGAGGAAAAGATACCCGACTGCGGCGATTGGGAGAAATGCGCCGTCGTGTTGGATAAGCAGGATGAGTTGAAGGAACTGCTGAAAGGCTGGTAAGCGAATACGTTTGGCTGCTGTTTAAACAGCATATTAATTTCACGCTGGAACGGGGCCGCTCATTTTCGATCATTGGGCCTAACGGCGCCGGCAAGTCCACTTTGCTTCACTGCTTGGCCAACCTGGCCCGCCTGGAAAGTGGCGCCATCACCGTGGGCGGTAAGCGGCTGGATAAAATGACCCGGGCCGAAACCGCGCGGCTGATTGGCTATGTGCCCCAAAACCTGACCTCGGTGTATGGTTATAATGTGCCTGACTTCATCGTCATGGGGCGCGCCCCGTACATAAGCAATTTTCGCCAACCCACCGCCGGGGACTTCGAGCGGGTAGCCCAGGTGATGAGTCAGCTGGGCATAACGCATCTGGCGGATAAGCCCTATACAGAATTGAGCGGCGGTGAGCAGCAGCAGGTGTGCATTGCCCGAGTGCTGGTGCAGGATCCGGCCGTCATCTTGCTGGACGAGCCTACAAGCGCCCTGGACTTTGGCAATCAGCTAAAGGTGATTCGCCTGGTGAGGGAACTGGCGGCCAAGGGCTACGCCATTATAATGACCACGCACAACCCTGACCACGCTATCATGCTGGCGGACGCGGTAGGCGTCATGAGCCGGGACGGCACCCTGCGGGTGGGCTCGTTTCGGGATGTTATCAACGAAGAATTGCTGTCGGACGTATACAAAACTGAGGTGCGGATAGCCTATGTGGAAAAAATCGGCCGCGACGCCTGCCTGGCTAAACTGTAGGCCGGCCGCTCGACACCTGCCGCCACGCCAGGCTCACTGCTCCTTGCCGCGGGCCAGCAGGCCGGCCAATTCCCGGCGGATATCCGCCTCCAACTCGGCGATGGCCGCCGCTTTGTCGGGCTGCCGCAGCAGGCCGGCGAAGCGGCCTTGGGCTTGCAGGTAGGTTTCCAGCGGATCCGGCTGCCGCTTGCCTTCCGCCAGCTGCAATGTGGGGCTATTGATCGTCAGGCGGCCGTATTCCGCCTCCCACAAGGCCCAGGCCCCGGTTTTCACCGCCAGCCGCCCCATGGCCGCTGTCTCATGGGCGGGAAAGCGCCAGCCCGGCCCGCAGGGGGCGTGCAGCTCGATATAGCGAAAGCCCTTGATGTCTTTGGCCCGGGCTATCTTGCGATAAAAATCCTGGGGATAGGCGATGGAGGCGGCGGCCACATAGGCGGGCCGGTGGGCCAGCATCAGCAAGGGCAGGTTTTTTTTGTTCTCGGGCTTGCCGGCCGGCGTGGTTGTGGTGGCGGCGTAGCGGGGCGTAGCGCCGCTGCGCTGCATACCGGTATTGGAATAGGCCTCATTGTTATAACAAAAGTGGATAAAGTCGTCGTTCCGCTCGGCGGCGGCTGAGATGCCTTGAAAGCCAATGTCGTAGGTGCCGCCGTCGCCGGCCCAGTTGAATACCGTCGGCTTGGGCCCGGGCAGGATGCCTTTCTCTATCTGGGCGTCCAGCGCCAGGCTGACGGCGGCCGCCGACGGGCCGGCGGAGGCGAAGCAGACATTGAGCACCGACACGTCGTAGCAGGCTCTGGGCAAAATGCCGCTGCAGGCTACGGCGCAGGAGGGGGTCATCACCATAATGGCGTTGGGACCCAGGGCTTTGCCCACGACCCGCAGGCCCATGGGCGAGGAGCAACCGGCGCAGGCGCCGGTGCCGGGTTTAATCAGCTCGTAGTCCGGCCAATCCGCCAGCCGGGTGGATATGGGGTTACTCATCTCGCCACCTCCAATAATCCGTGAATTGTCTCCAGCAAAGCGGACACCGGCAGATCCTGCCCGCCGATGCCCACGGCGGCGCCGCTTACAGCGATATTTTTGCCGCTGCCATAAAGCGCCGCTTTGGCCTCCATCAGCAGGGCGCCGCCATTATGGCCGTAGGCCAGATTGCGATCCAGGGCGAGCAGCCGGCAACCCGCCGGCAGCAACTCCGCCAAGGCCGCCGCCGGGAAGGGCCGGTAGACCCGCAGCTTCAGCGCGCTGGCACTGATTCCCTGGCGGCTCAATTCCGCCGCCGCCAGCTCCGTTTCCGCCGCCATGGAGCCCATAGAGAGAATAAATACCTCGGCGTCAGCCGGGCCGCTGGCCTGGATCAGCCCCGGCTGCGGCCGGCCGGTTAAAGCCGCGTATTCTTTTATCTCCGCCTCGATCAGCGGCAGGGCCGTCAGGATGTCGGCGGCCAGCTTGTGCCGATAAGCGGCGTACTCGTCGGCGCCGCTGACGTTGCCAAAGGTGCCGCCCCACTGGGGATGCAGCCGCCAGACCGGTTGCCTGGGCGGCAGAAAGCGATCGATCAAATCCTGCTCCACCGTCTCAAAGGGCAGCATGGAATGGGAGAGCAAAAAGCCGTCATAATTGACAATGGTCGGGATCTCCAGTTTTTCCGCCACTTTATAGGCCAGGAAGATGGTGTCGTAGATCTCCTGATGGGAGGCGCAATGAAATTGCAGCCAGCCGGTGTCCCGCTGGGCCACGGCATCCTGATGATCCACATAGAGGCACCAGGGCGCGGCCACCGCCCGGTTGACGTTGGCCATTACCACCGGCAGCCGGCCGCCCGCGGCGTAATGCAAGATTTCATGCATATAAAGCAGCCCTTGGGAGGAGGTGGCGGTAAAGGTTCTGGCGCCGGTGGCGGCGGCGGCTACGGCGGCCATGACGCTGTGCTCTGACTCCACCGCCAGATATTTGCCCCGTATCTCCCCTTTGGCCGCGTAATCCGCCAGTTTTTCCGAGATTGTGGTTTGGGGGGTGATGGGATAAGCGGCGATAAAGTCCGGGCCGGCGGCTTTTACCGCCAGGGCGCAGGCCGTATTGCCTGTATCCAGTATTTTTGTCACGCCTCGTCCTCTCCTTCCCTGACCATCCTGATAGCGCCCACCGGGCATTCCTCGGCGCAAATGCCGCAGCCCTTGCAATATTCCTCGTCAATGGCCCGGCTGTCCCGGTCGATCACCGCTTCCGGGCAATAAAGCCAGCAGAGCAGGCAACCGGTGCATTTGGCGCTGTCCAATATCGGTCGGTGGCTACGCCAGGTACCGGTAGGCCCGCCGCCGCCCCGTATGGCCCGGCAGACAGGCTGGGCCGTCGCTACCGGGCGAATAGGGGCGGATTGACCGCCGCCGTTGGCCGGCGGGCTGGCAGCCCCGCCGTGGCCAGCCCCGGCGGCGGCAGCGGCCCCGGCAGAGCCAGCGGCGGCGCCAGTGTCGGCCGCTGCGCAGCTGCCGGCAGCAACCCCGCCGGCAGCTGCCAAGGCAGCGCCGGCAGCCCCGGTAGCCCCGGCAGCCCCGCCGGCGGTAGCCCTGCCGGCAGCAGCAGCTCCGGCCCCGCCCGCCGGCGCTGCCTTGGCGTAAGCCATCCGCACCGCCGCCAGGTTGGGCGCCGCCTTATCCCCCTGCCACTGCGCCCGGATGGCCGCCTCCACATCGGCCAGGGGCAAATCCAGCACCCTGGCGATGGCGCCCAGCATCGGCACATTGATAAACGTCTCACCGCCGGCGACCAGGCCCTCGTCCCGCGCGATCCCCTCCGCGTCCGTCAGCCACTGGGCCGCCGGCCCGTCCAGCGGCGTCAGGCTATTGACAATAAAAACCGTCTCCCCATCAAAGCCCTCCGCCCTGGCGTAATCCAGCATATTACCCTGCATCAGCGCTATATATTGGGGATGATACGACATAGAACGGCTCAAGATCGGCTCCCTCGACAATCGCACGCAGGCTTTCACCGCCGCCCCCCGGCGCTCCACGCCGAAAAACGGCAGGGTCTGAGCCTCCAGGCCGGCGTTGACCGCCGCTTTCGCCAGCAACTCCGCCATTGTCACCACACCTTGGCCGCCCCGGCCGTGTATTCGCAGCTCCAACATTTATTTCCCTTCCTTCCGCCTCATGATTCGCTTGACGGCATGGGGGAAATGGGCAAACACGATACCCGGATCCTCCAAATCCGCCACCCAGCGTTTCAGCCACTCCAACGCCACAAACCCCTGATAACCGTGATTTTCCAGCAGCGCCAGCGCCTCCCCCACCGGCACATCGCCATAGCCCAGCATTTTGTATACGATTTTCCCGTTTTGCCGCAAAGAGTCCTTGATATGAACATGGCGCACCCAATCCTTGAGCCGATCAAAGGTGACCGCCGGGCTCTCGCCGTAAAAACGGTAAGGATGGTTGATATCCCACAGCGCCCCCAAGTTGGGATCGGCCAATTTTTCCAGCAGCGCCGCCAGTTTGGCGGAGTCGGCGTACACGCCGTTGGTCTCGACCAGCAGCGTCACCTCTTTTTCCGCCGCCAGCGGGGCCAGCTGCCGCAAATTCTCCAGCACCTCGCCCTCGTCCACCTCGGCGCCGGGGGCCGCCTCCCGATCAGCCAGCACCCGGATATAGGGAGCGCCCAAAAGGGCGGCCAGATTCAGATAATCCCTGACCTCCGCCCGGGCCGCGTCCCGGTATTTCTCATGAAACAGAAAAGCCGAGGTGCTGAGGCAAGGGATTTCCAGCCCCAGGGCCTCCATTTGGCCGCGAATGCTCAACCCATTTTCCAGGGAGAAGGTGCGGGTAGCCGGCAAATATACTTTATTGGCGATGCCTCGCAGCTCGATTCCATCGTAGCCCATATCCTTGGCGGTGGCCACCACCTCACCCCATAGCCAGCCGGGGCAGCCGATGGTTGAAAAAGCAAGTTTCATACAGCTATTCTCCTTTCTCCCTTACGCCGTCTCAATATTCGCCGCGTCTTGCAAACTCAGCTCGGCTACCGCCATATCCCGCAGCTTGAATTTTTGAATCTTGCCGCTGGCGGTCATGGGGAATTCCCCGATAAACCCGATATATTTCGGCACCTTGTGCCTGGCGATCCGCTCCCGCAAAAATGTCCGCAGCGTCTCTTGATCGGCGGCCTCCCCGGCCTTGAGAATAACATAGGCCATCACTTCCTCGCCGTAAGCCTCGCTGGGCACGCCGATCACCTGCACATCCTGCACCGCCGGGTGGGTATACAGGCATTCCTCAATTTCCTTGGGGTAGATATTCTCGCCGCCCCGGATGATCATATCCTTGATTCGCCCGGTGATTTTGTAATAACCCTGCTCGTCCACCGTGGCGATATCGCCGGAATGGAGCCAGCCGTCGGGCGTGATCGCCTGAGACGTGGCCTCCGGCATATTGTAGTAACCCTTCATAATATTGTAGCCCCTGGCCATAAATTCCCCCGGCACACCGGGCGGGCAGATCTCCCCGGTTTCCGGATCCACGATCCTGGTTTCCACAAAAGGCAGATTACGGCCCACCGTAGCTACCCGCAAGTCCAGGGAATCGTCGGTTCTGGTTTGGGTGCAGCCGGGGGAGGATTCTGTCAGCCCGTACACGATGGTGATTTCCCGCATATTCATTTCCTCCACCACCTGCCGCATGACCTTGACCGGGCAGGGGGAGCCGGCCATAATGCCTGTGCGCATATGGGAAAAATCCACCCCGGCGAAATCCGGGTGATCCATCATGGCGATAAACATAGTAGGCACACCATGTACCGCCGTGCATTTTTCCTCATGCAGGGCTTTTAATACCACCGCCGGGCTGAAAGTCTCCACCATGACCATAGCCACGGCGTGGGTCACGCTGGCCATTACCGCCAGCACCATGCCAAAACAATGGAATAAGGGCACTGTGATACACAGCCGGTCGGCGGGGGAAAATTTCATGCAGTCGCCGATGGAATTGCCGTTATTCAGGATATTATGATGGGAAAGCATCACCCCTTTGGGAAAACCGGTGGTGCCGGAGGTATACTGCATATTAACCACATCATGAATATCCGTCGCCTTTTGCGCCGCCGCCAGCTCGGCGTCGCTCACCTCGGCGCCCAGCTCGTAAAGGGCGTCCCAGGGCAGCATCCCGTCGTGGGGGCCGCCGCAGCAAATCACATTTCTCAGTCGGGGCAAGCCCTCGCTCACCCACTCGCCGGGCCGGCTGCCCGCCAATTCCGGCGCCAGCTCATTGACAATCCCCACATAATCGCTGTCCTTGAAACCCTCGGTCATGACTAGAGTATGAGTGTCCGACTGCCGCAGCAAATATTCCGCCTCGAAAACCTTGTAGGCCGTGTTCACGGTCACCATCACCGCCCCGATTTTGGCGGTGGCCCACATGGTCAGCAACCACTGGGGCACGTTGGCGCCCCAAATAGCCACATGATCCCCCTTTTTGACACCCAGCCTCAGGAAGCCCTTCGCCGTCAGATTCACCAAATCCCGGAAGCCCTTGTAGGTGAGCCGGAAGGGGCGATCATTGTAGAGAACGCAGTCCTGATCCGGGTAACGCTCCGCCTGATAATCCAGCAAGTCACCCATTGTGATTTCCCACAGCTTGTCCATTTCCTTTCGCACCTCGTTTCATCATATCACATTTTCGCTTGGGCGGCTGACTTTTTGATCAAAAAAGAAAAGCCCAAAAAGAAAAGCCATCGCCTGCCCGCGCTGATCGCGCAAGAGACGAAAGCTTTAGCTTCCGCGGTACCACTCTTTTTGGCGGCCGCCGCCTTCCCGTATGCCCCGCGATGAATAAACGCGCGGGAGCCATACGCTCCGCGACGGCAGGAGCGGGCAAGGCTATGTCTCAGGCCTGCCCTCTCTTTGTCCGCCCTCTCTCCGTATCTCCCGCCCTGGCCTGGCCCCGCCGCTGGCTCCGCCGGCGCTCGCCGCGCCTTTGGCCCCGCCGTCCCTGGCGCCCCGCCGCTGGCGCTCTCCTCGCCCTCAGCCTCGACCGCGCTGGCCAGACCTTAGTTCCTTACTCCGTTTGGGAAATACTGCCTTTTGATAACGGTGAGGTCACCGTCCTCCCTACTTGCCGGGCTGAATCAGCCTTGCCTGACTTGGCCTTGTGGCTTGACTCAGCGACAGCGTTTGGTCGAAAGCTCAGGGGTGAGTTGTGCCCCAGGGGATCCGCTGTCTCACAGCCTACGACAGCTCTCTGAAGGTATCCGTTCCGGGACTTTTTCCCCGTCATCGCCGGGATTCATTTTATAGTTCATGATTTTAGCCGTCTTTTTTTGTTCTGTCAAGCAAATTTTCGCGGCAAATTTTCGCGCGCAAATTTTCGCGGCCCCGAAAATTTTCGCTGCCAGGTTCGCTGCCATTTTTTGCTGCCCGGCTTTTCGCCCCGGCTTTTCGCTGCCCTACCCCAGCAGTTGGACAGCGCTGGAAGTCCCCAGGCGCCGGGCGCCAATCTCCAGATATCGCCTCATATCCGCTACAGATTTGATGCCGCCGGACGCCTTCACCCCGCAGCGGCCCCCCGCGGCGCGCGCCAGCAGCTCCACATCCGCGAAGGTGGCGCCGCCGCTTGAGAACCCGGTGGAAGTCTTGATATAGTCAGCCCCGGCGGCGCATACGATGTCGCACATCCTCCGCTTTTCGTCGTTTGTCAGCAGACAGGTCTCAACAATAACTTTGAGAATCTTGCCCGGCAGCGCGGCCCGCAACGCCTCAATCTCTTTTCGCGCGAAGGCGGTATCCCCAGCTTTAAGAGCCCCGATATTGATGACCATATCAAATTCCGCCGCGCCATTGGCCAGAGCCTGCTTGGCCTCAAACAGCTTGCTCTCACAGGTGGTGGCCCCCAAAGGGAACCCAATCACAGTACACACAGGTATCCTGCCGGCCAGGTAGTCGGCGGCCTCTTTCACAAAGCCGGGGTTGATACAAACTGACGCGGTGCTGTGCTTAACCGCCTCGTCACATAGTACTCGCACCTGCTCCCAAGTCGCCTCGGGTCTCAGCAAAGTGTGGTCAACATGGGAATAAATCTCTCTCGGGGTCATATCTTTCTCAGCCATCTCAGCCATCTCAGCCATCTCCGTCATCTCAGTCATAGCCCTCTTTCCTGGCGCCTGAGCGCGCTTTGTTTTTATACAGCGACGCCGGCCCCGGGACTACCATATTCCACAGCGGGAAAAAAGTCAATACCATGTCCGAAAACCGCCAGACAAATAATGGGCGGCATGTTATACTTAAAACCAGCGCAATATCTGGGAGGTGGCGGTATGCTTGAAAGCGACGCGGCTCTTTACGCCGCGCTCAAAGCCAGGGACGCCCGTTTTGACGGCCGTTTCTTTGTGGGGGTGTCGTCCACCGGCATTTACTGCCGCCCCGTCTGCAAAGCGAAAAAGCCCAAGATCGAAAATTGCGCCTTCTACGAGACCGCGGCGGCGGCCGAGGGGGCGGGATACCGACCCTGTCTTTTGTGCAGACCAGAGCTGGCTCCCGGCAGGTCAATAACCGACGGGACAGCGAATCTGGCCTCTCGGGCGGCCGGGCTGCTGGAGGAATATTGCGGCAGCGGCGCGAGCCTGGGTGAGATCGCCGGGCGACTTGGCTGCTCCGACCGCCATTTGCGGCGGGTATTTATTGAC
>JAISDE010000021.1 GCA_031265035.1 Peptococcaceae bacterium
GATAATACCGGCCAAAAGGCAAACCGCGGCGATCCCGACCGTAGATTTCGAGCCGTCCGCCAACGCCGCGAAGATCTTGCGGGGTCCCATCCTGAAACTCTTCTGCGTCCAGGATATTACCACGGTGAGCAAAATAGACAGCAGCCCGGCCCTGGTCACCGAGACCCGCGCGATCATCAGCAGATAAACCATCAGCGCTATAGGTAAAAGCATATAGATCTTTTTCAGTGTCTCTTTTTTGTCAGGCAGGTCTTCCGGCGCCGCCCCTCTCAGGCCCGTGCGCACCGCCACCAAATCCACTTGCAGGAAAACCGCCAGATAATATAGCAAAGCGGGCAAGGCCGCCGCCAAGGCCACAGCGGAATAAGAAATACCCAAATACTCCGCCATGATGAAGGCGCCGGATCCCATGACCGGCGGCAGAATCTGGCCGCCGGTGGAGGCTACCGCCTCCACGGCGCCGGCGAATTCCGGCCGGTAACCGGTTTTTTTCATCAAGGGTATGGTAATGGCGCCGGTCGTCGCCACATTGGCTACCGAGTTGCCGTTGATCGTGCCCAGCAAAGCGCTGGACAAAACCGCCACCTTGGCCGGACCGCCGCGAAAGCGGCCGGCTACCACCAGCGCCGCCTCGATCAAGTAGTCTCCCACCCCCGACGTATTCAAAAAAGAGCCAAACAGCATATAGAGAAAGATAATTCTGGTACAAGTAGCCATCAGCGTGCCGTACATCGCGGCATCGCCAAAGTTGAAGCTGACAAAACGGCCGAAGCTGTAATACGCGTGCCCCATCATGCCCCGGGGCAGCAAATGCCCGAAAAGGACATAAAGGATAAATACAATGCCAATGATTGGCATCGCCCAGCCGAAACGACGTTTTACCCAACATATCACCGCGAAAGCCGCCATAGAGCCGAATACTACATCCCCTACGGTAAAAGTCGTGCCATATAGCACGCGAATGCGCTCAATATTAAACAAAAGATAGATATGCGGCGCTATCCCGCAAATCAGTATGAGCAAGGAAAACAGCTTCACCCGCGTTTTAAGCTCCGGCTTGGCGAAATCCGGTAAATACTCCAGGGCAAAAAAGAAGATCAGGATAACGCAATACATATTCCATGCCTGAATATAAAAAAAGCCAAAAAGGTAAGCGAGAATGATTATGGACACAGCCGCCGCCAGACAATCAATCAAAAGTTGAAATCGCTTCATATGGATATCCGCCATATTTCTCCTTTCCTTTTCCCTTCGCCGTCCGCCCGATCGCCGGCATCAAACGGCGCTCCCATGATACGCTCAAAGGTGTTTGCGCAGCATAGCCGCCACTTTTACCGGGTTTGACCTGGACGCGTAAATAGTCTCACCTAAAATTGTATCTAGCCCGGCGCCAGGTATCATGCTCGCCACCAATCCCGCATAAGGCCCTTCCGGCGAGCCCGCGTACAGCTCATATCGCAAAACAGTGGTTGGGCATTGAATTTTCGGGTATAATCCGGCCAGATCCTCGTCGGCGAACATCGCCCAATGCAGAATCTCGCTATACTCCGGGCCGGACAGAATTTGATCCGTCACCCGAGGCATATTGATCGCCGGCGGGTAGCCATACTTATCCACCCGGCGCCAGAATTCCAACGCGTAGCTGCCGTCCGCCGTATATTGAACAGGATCATACAACGCCTTGCGCCGATGCATATCTTTTTGCTCGGGCATATGCACCGGCTGCGCGAGGATTAGCTTGCTTACCCTGTCCGGCCAACCGGCCGCCACATGGGTCGCTATATTCGCCCCGCATAATGTGCCAATCAGTATCACCCGGGGCAAGGCCAGCTTATCCATAAAATCGACGACCGTACTGGCGTGTTCCGACAAACTATATAATCTCGGCGGCGGGTCAGAAAAATTCATACCCAGCATATCCAAAGCGTAGACAGTAAATTTATCAGCCAGCATATCTCCTACCCGCTCATACTCCCCCGATCCGCTGCCGGAGATATGCAGACATATCACCGGCGGCTTCCCGCCGGCTGTATACCGATAATGCATTTGCCCAGCCGGAATATCCGCGTAGGCCCGCCGCATTTCTTCCCCTCCCCGCTCTTTGGGCCAGTGTCTAAACACTGACGCCTTGATCATTCTTTCAGTCCAGCCCCAAAGATTACGCGAAACGCCTCAGTATAGCATCGACGATCGCCTCGGCATGGGTTTTAACCCCGTATAGGCCGGCGCCGTCTATCCACTCCGTCACAGCGTCAGCGCCATCAGCGTCATCGGCGCCATTATTACCACCGGCGCCAAACCTCAAGATCAAGGCGGGCACCCGGGGCCGGTCAAAAAAGCCTGGCTCATCTTTTGCCTCCGCCAGCGCCCAGCGCAGGCTCTCGCACAAGTCACCGGCCAGGCAATATCCCGTCAGCCAATGATGATTGACCTGAGGCGCCTCACCATAATTAATCCGCCGCCAATATTCCAACAAATGGCGCCCGTCGGCCTGATACTCCGGCAGAGGATATTTATCTTTCTCCCCCCGGTCGTCGCCCGATTGCCCTGGCATATAGGGCGCCGCCAGCACCAGCCGCCGCGCCCGTTCCGGCTTTTCCCGTGCCACCACCGCGGCGACGGCGGCGCCGGCCGATACGCCAAAAATCATCGCCCGCTCTATGCTCATGGCATCCATAAAAGAAAGGACAGTGGCCCCATGCTGCCTGATAGAATAAACAGGTTCCCCCCGCGGCCCAAAAGCCTCGCCTTTCTCCACCGGCGGCCGATCCGAGGCGCCAAAACCCAGCAAGTCAATGGCATATACCTGAAAGCGCCGGGCGAGCAAATTGCCCACCGCCTCAAACTCACCGGAATGGCTGGCCGAGCCGTGCAACAAAAGCGCCGGCTCGCCAGCCCCGGCATAGCGATAATGCATTTGCCCTTGGGGAATGTCAATATACGCTCTTTTCATCTTGCTTTGCCACGCTATCTATTATTTTTCCCCGCCGCTGCTTTGATTTTCCGCCGCGTCTTAATGCTCCAGCTTAATAGCGCCCCGCACAATAGTATTGCCTTCTTCCCACTGCACCAGGTAAAAATCCTCGCCCATCGTCAATTTCCCATTACCCGTAAAGAAAGTGGACGCTCCCTCCACATGCTCGACCTGGGGAATATAGGCGTTGACCACCGCCGGATCCGCGGGATTTTCTTCCCCCGACGCGGCGGCGAGCTCCACGGCCGCTTTCATCACGCAAAGCTCATCAAAAGAAAAAGAGGTAAAAATGTCCGGTAGCCCGTCAAACATTTCCTCATGATATTGATTGACCTTTTTGCCTAAATCAGTCTCGGGGACGGTAGGTAAATCGGTGAAAGAATACACCCCATTGGTAGGCCCAACGCCGGCGACTGTAAAACAGGTTACCGAGGCGTAAGCTGTGGAGCCGTAAAAGGGTAAATCCGCCAAGTCGGTTTCCATGCGCTGGGTCAAAATTTTCGGGCAATCCGGCGCCTGTGACCAACCAACAATCACGTCGGGTTTTGCCGCGCTGATTTGCGCCAATAACGGCCCATACTGATTTTCATTGGTCTCATAAGCCAAATCTATAACCGGTTCCATGCCCCTGTTTCTCAGCGCCAGAAGAAGCGCGTCATTGCCCGCCGCGCAATGGGAATCAGTACCGTGGATAATCGCGATCCGCTGGTAGCCCAGATCGTCCGCTACCAGGCTGATAAGCCCCTCGCCCATTACCGTTTCCGATGCCCGCAGCATCCAAAAATAAGGGTTTTCCAAGGCGGGGAAAGCGTTGCTGGCAGAGCTTGAGCAGGTGGGAAACTTCATTTCCTTGGCCACATCATCTACAGCGATGGCGAAATTGGTGTTGGAGACAATGCCAATACCGGACAAATCCCCTCGGGAAGCCAGTTTGGTGTAAGTAGATATAGAGCTTTGCTCTGTTTCTCCCAAATCCTCAAAAATTACTTCCACCGGGCGGCCCAGGATGCCGCCGTCCTCGTTGATCATGCGCTCAAATATATCCGCCCCATGGGAGGCGTAAGTGCCTTGCAGCACATTGGGACCGGTGATCGGACCCATAATGCCAAAACGGATCGGCGCCGCCGCCTCCCCACCGCCGCCAGAGTTACTGCCCGCGCCGGCGCCGCTCCCCCCGCCGCAGGCGGATAACAACAACATTGCCAATACCATAATCAAAGCGATTTTTTTTCTCATCATTTCCAGCGCCCCTTCCTTTTTCTCCTGTTGGTGCTTTTTCTACTGTAATTAGACAATAGCCTCGGTATCTCGCTCAATCGTCCCCTCGTCCTCAAAAACGCCAATGTAGGCTTTAGCGATTCGTTTATCCGTCCGCAACACCTCCGACTCACCCTCTATCACGATCTCGCCCTGGCGAATGACATAACCGTACCGGGAAACCTTGAGAGCCACCCGCGCGTTTTGCTCGACTAAAAGCATAGGCAACCCCTGTTTATTGATCTCGACAATCTTCTCAAATAATTCCATCACCACCAGCGGCGCCAACCCCATAGAAGGCTCGTCCAGCAAAAGCATTTTAGGCCGCGACATCAGCGCCCTGCCAATAGCCAACATTTGCTGCTCACCGCCGGAAAGGCTGAAAGCCAATTGTTTTTCTCTTTCCTTGAGTCGGGGAAAAAGGGTGAACACCTTTTCCAAATCCTCGCCGTAATTCATCGGGCCAAAAAAACCGTGCCACGGCACTGTGCCAACCTCCAGGTTTTGCATGACGGTCAGGCCGGGGAACACATGCCGGCCCTCCGGCACATGGCTGATGCCCATTTTAGCGATTTTAACCGAGGATAAAGAGCCGATTTCCTGCCCGTTGAAAGCGATACTTCCGGTTCGGGTGACCGCGCCGGAAATGGCGTTAAGAAGTGTGGTTTTTCCCGCCCCATTAGCTCCGATAATACATACAATGGCGTCTTCCCCCACGGCGATATTTACACCTTTCAACGCCTCGATAGCGCCGTAGTAAGCATGGAGGTTCCCGATTTTAAGCATCGTCATCCTCCTTCCCCAGGTACGCCTCAATTACCGCCGGGTTCGCCGATATCTCCTTAGGCGCTCCTTGGCCGATGACCTTGCCAAAGTTGATACAGGTAATGTTGTGGCAGATATTCATGATCAAATCCATTTTGTGCTCAATCACCACCACGCCAATCCCCCGCTCGGAGACTAACTTGATCAAATTCATCGTCCGCAGGATTTCCTCCGAGTTGAGCCCGGCGGCGGGTTCGTCAATAAGCATAACTTTGGGTTTCGCTATCAGCGCCCGGATAATCTCTAAAATTTTCTGCTGCCCAAAAGGCATCGCCGCGATATCATCCTCCCAATTAAAGGAAAGCCCGGCGATCTCCTTCAATGGCTCAAGCAGCGCGTTCAACTCATCTCCTCTCGCGCCAAAAAACGATCGCAGAAAACCAAATTGGTTGGCGAGATCTAAGCCGATCATCAGATTATCATAAATACTGGCCCGCCTGAGAAAACGCGGCACCTGAAATGTGCGCCCGACGCCCAGTCTGGCGCGCTGATGGGCCGGCAACCTTGTCACATCTTTACCGCCAAGACAGATAGTGCCGCCATCCACCTCATAAATACCGCTAATCAAATTCAGGGCCGTGGTTTTCCCCGCGCCGTTAGGCCCAATCAAACCGTGTATCTCGCCGGGAAAAACCCGCATGTTGATATGATCAGCCGTCACGACACCGCCAAACCGCTTACGCACATCCGCCAGTTTAAGAATTGGCTCCACGCCGGCTTTCCCTCCCTTCTGGCCGCACCCATATCCTACTTCGAATAGATTTCCCGATCATTTCCAGCAATCCCCAAAGCCCCATCGGCATGAACACCATCAAAATAATGATCACAAAACCGTACACCATGCGGATATATTCCTTGATCGGGCGCAGAACCTCCGGCAGCAACACCACAATCAGCGCGCCGATCAGTGTGCCGAAGGTACTTCTGATCCCACCCAGCATCGCGATGATAATAAACATATTGGAGATGTCCAGGGTAAGCGTGCCCGCGCTCAAATATCGATTCTGATGAGCTAGGATGATACCCGCCAGGCCAGCCAGAACTCCCGCCATGACAAAAGAGAGAATCTTGGTCATGTACACGTTCACGCCCAGTGTCCTAGCCGCGATCTCATTGTCCCTGACCGCCGCCAAAGAGCGCCCGTAGGAAGTTTTGCGCAATCTCTCCACAAATACCGCCGCCAAAACGCAGGCAAGCGCCAGAAGATAAAAATAAGAATACATACTTGTGAGCGTCAGCGGGCCAAAACTCAGGGTAGGGATATTGATTAACCCATCCGCCCCGCCCGTCAGCGGCTTAAAACTATTGTAGATGCCATAGCTTGTCACGGCCAACGCCAAGGTAGCGAAGGTGGCGAAGTAACCGGCCAGCCGATACATCAGCAAGCCAAATAAGAAAGCGAACAGCCCGCAGACGATTAGACCGCACAAAATAGTCAGCGGGGAAGGCAGGCCCATTTTCATCAGATCGGCGGAAATATATCCGCCTAGCCCCATAAAAGCGCAGGTAGCGAAAGAGATCTGCCCGCCCATGCCCAGCATAATATTCATTCCCAGCGCCGCTATGAAATACGCCAAAACTGTATTCACAACCGATTGCGTGTACATCGTCGTGAAATTAGGCGTAATCAGGGTAAAAAGCGCCATAATGCCTAAAAATACGTAGATTTGCGTATTCTTTTTAAGATGGTCGCCAATACGTCTCATATCAATACGTCTCATACCGACACCTTACGCTTTCTCTTTGACCGGCGAGCCAAATAGGCCGTGGGGCCGGACACTCAGCATCACCAAAACCAGGGCGAACAAAAGCGCGTCCTTATAGGTGGTGGATATCAGCGAGATATAAGACTCCACCACACCCACAATCAGCGCTCCAACCAGCACCCCCTTGACGCTGTCATAGCCGCCCAGGATCAGCCCGGCAAAAGCGCGTGTCAGCATTTGGCCCAAGGATATTGAGCAAAAAAACAGCGGCGCCACCAGCCATCCTCCTAAACCGGCCAGCACTGTGCTGATAGCGTATGTCGCCGCTGTCGTCTTAAATGTGGAAATCCCTAAAAGCTCCGCCGCCGTCTTGTCCTGGGCGGCGGCTTGCATCACATGCCCCACGTACATCTTCTCAAACAACAAAAGCAAACCGGTAAAAACGGCCACGCCCACAATAATTATTACAACATACTGCCAGGACAGGCTGAGGGTGCCAACGGCGAAAGAACCTTTGATCAGCGGATCCATCGGTATAGCCACCGGGCCCCAGACCTTGGTAGCGATTTCTTTAAATGCGATAGAAGCGCTCAAAGTGGCGATGATAATTGACGCCGACCAGGAAGCGTTCCGCAAGGGCCAATAAATGGCCAGCATAAACGCGAAGCCCCCCAGGGCGAAGATCAGGATAGCCGCCAGAACCACCGCCGGAAAAGGCAATGGCGTTCTCTGCGTCAGGGTCATGGCGATAAAAGCGCCAAACATAAACATCTCGCCCTGGGCAAAATTAAGCACGCCTATCGCGCGAACCAAAAGAACGATCCCCATGCCCATAAAAGCGTAACACATACCCATCGCCAGCCCAATTGCCGTAAGCTGAATTAAAAGAGTGGCGCTCAAAGGAAAACACATCCTTCCCAGACTTTCAGGCAATCCGACTAGCGCTCTATCGTCGTTAAG
>JAISDE010000111.1 GCA_031265035.1 Peptococcaceae bacterium
GGATGGGTATACCTTTTCGCACTGTC
Source organism: Peptococcaceae bacterium (assembly GCA_031265035.1). Lineage (GTDB taxonomy): Bacteria > Bacillota > Peptococcia > DRI-13 > UBA5745 > JAISDE01. The sequence goes on from JAISDE010000111.1 coordinate 27, forward strand.
GGGCACAAATGTCCCTCAAGCAAATTATTTCTTACAGTTTACCATTGTTTTCTTCGCCTGTCTATGGCGTATTTAGCGTAAATTCACCCGGCCAAAATTGTGGCTGAGACCTCATCTGAAAGCGCTTCTCAAAAGGCGCGGATCTCAAAAGCGTCGCTCCGCTCAGATCGGCAAAACCCACAGGCGCCGGCCATCTGTCTTTACCTCCAGCCGGATCCGATACAGCGCCTGTACCGTCCCGCTGTCGATGACCTCCCCCGGCGGGCCCTGGGTGAGGATTTTGCCGTCCCGGAGCCCGATGACCTCATCGGAATAGGCGAGAGCCTGATTGATATCGTGCAGCACCATGACGACGGTGATCCCGTGCTTCCCGTTTAGTTCCTGAATCAGCCGCAGCGTCTCGATTTGGTAACGAACATCCAAAAAGGTCGTTGGCTCGTCCAAAAAAAGCAATTTAGTGTCCTGGGCCAAGGCCATGGCGATAAAGGCCCGCTGCCGCTGGCCGCCGGAAAGGACGCCCATAGGCTTTTCCCCGAGATCCGCGATGCCTGTGGCCGCCATCGCCCAGGCGATTCGCTCGTCATCCCACTCCGTCCGAGCCCGTAGCATGGAGCGATGGGGTATCCTGCCATAAGCTACTAGCTTTTTCACCGGCAAATCGTCCGGCGCCGTATTTTTTTGATGCACAATCGCTGCCCGGCGGGCGAAATCCCGAGGCCGTATGCCGGCGATATCCCTGCCGCCTAGCAGTACCCGGCCGGCGTCCGGCCGCAAGCCTTTTGTCATGAGCCTCAAAAGCGTGGTCTTGCCGCAGGCGTTGGCGCCCAGCAGCGTCGTTACCCCGCCGGGCCTCACGGTAAAGCTGACGCTGTCAAGGACGGGCGCGTCGCCGTAGGCGAAAGAAAGGTTTTCCACCGTCAGCGTGTCAGCGCCCGCTCCAGTCCCGACGCCAGCCGCGGCTACCGGCTTTGCCCCCGAACTGATGTTCGGCCTGTTCCCCGTCTCAACGACCAATCTTATCACCCTTCCGCAGCAAAAAAATAAAAAACGGCCCGCCCGCCACACTCATCACCACCGCCGCCGGAATCTCATAAGGCGCGGCGATCAGTCGCCCGGCGGTATCCGCCAACAGCAAAACAAAGGCGCCCAGCAGGATGGAAAAAGGCGTCAAAATCCGGTGATCGCTGCCCACAAGCTTTCTGGCGGCGTGAGGGACGATCAGCGCCAAAAAGCCAATCACGCCCACAATAGCCGTCGCGGCGGACACCAATAATACGGCGACGGCGGAAATCCCGGCCCGCAGAGCGCCCGCGCTCACACCCAACCCCCGCACCGCCTGATCATCCAAAGCCATCAGGTTGCAGGCGGGCGCCAGGAGAAAAGCCGGGACAAGGCCGACGGCGGCATATATACCCAAAAGCCGCACATCGCCCCAGGAACGCTGGGACAGGCCGGAAACCGATAAAGAGACGCCAGAGGCGTTGGTCGCGCCGCTCAACGCGCCGGTTAGACCGGCAAAAACGGCGGAGACGGCCACGCCAACCAGAATTATCCGCACCGGATCCAGGTCGCCTTTCCAGGACAGGGCATAAATCAAAAGGAAAGCCAGGATGCCGCCCAGACAGGCAAATACGGGGACGGAAAAATACAGCGCCGGAAAAAACGCCGTCACCAAAGCGGCGGTAAAAGCCGCGCCGCCGGATACGCCAATAATCCCCGGATCGGCCAGGGGATTGCGCAGCGCCGCCTGCAGCAGCAGCCCGGAAGCGGCCAGCGTCGCCCCCGCCAATAACGCCACCAGAATCCGGGGAAAGCGCAGGTCATAAATCGCCGCGACGCTGGGATCGTACTCCACCAACAAGCCTCGCAAAAGCCCGCCCCAACTGACAGCGATACTGCCTGTCCGCATGGCGTAAAGCGTCAGGGCCAGGGTCAGCCCGGCGACAATCAGGCAAGCGGCGATCCCCGCCGCCGCGGTTTTTTTCTTCCTCTCGCTCAGACCACTATTCCCCCTCATCCCCGTAGAATATAGTCGCCAGCTGGTCAAAAGCCTCCGGCCAGCGAAAATTGGCGCTCATGGAAAATACGGTGTAATCCAAATCATATACCCGGCCTTCCTGTACGGCGCGGAAATGCTTCCAGATATCGTTTTCCCCGAACTCCCTAGCGAACATATCCGCCACCAGATCCGGCAGCGCGTGGGCCGTCCGCAGGATAATATCCGGGTCAAGGTTTAATAAATCCTCGGTATTCCAACTGACAAAGCCCTCCACCGGATCGGTCACCACGCTTGTGCCGCCGCAAAGCTCGATCAGATCGCCGACATAGGAATTCGGTGTGCACTCAATGTAGGCGCCGGGCATCCCCATGAGGATTAGCACCCGGGGCCCTTGCCGGCCATCCCTTTTCGCCTCCAGCGCGGCCAAGGCCGCGCGGTACTCGTCGATCAGAGCGGCGGCCTCGTCCGGGGCGCCGTATTTCTCGCCCAGATAGGCCACGCTCTCATACAGCCCTCCCACACCCCGCAAATTGAGGAAGGTGGCCGGCAACCCGGCGTTTTGATAGCCCGGCGCTAAATCCCCCTCCAAGGTATCGGGGCCGACGACCTCGGTAGGACTCAACATCCTGATCACCTCCAGATCCGGGGCCATGGCGCTGCCGGCGCGGGATACGCCGGCGTAGCGCTCCGGCAAGCCCTCCAGCGCCGGGACGCCGACGAGACGGAGCCCCAGCCGATCGCAAATCTCCACCGTCGCCCGGGAAGTAGCCACCAAGCGATATTCCTCCGCCAGCGCCGGACTCACCCCAGCGTCCCAACCGCCGTCGGCAGCCTCACCGGCCACCGGAACCGCCGATGTGCCCGGCTGCCCCGAACCAGCCGGCTGTCCCGCCGGGTCAACCGGGTGTTGGTTGACGCAACCGGCCGCCGTCAGAAGAAAGAAACCAAGAAAAACCACCGCTAGCCGTTTTTTCATTTACCCTCCTTAGCAGGCGCTACAGTTAGTTATAACTCATTTATTGCTTATAAGCTATCAGATTAGAGGGGCAATGTCAAGCCGCCGCCCGCGAAAAACGCGCCTATATGCTGAATGCTGACGCTGATGGTTTTAATTCATTTTCATAACATCCTCAATTTCATAACATCCTCAACCGGCATATTAAACATGGTTGCTACTTCCGCCGGCGTCATACCATTATTAAGTAAATTTCGGAACCCTAATTTGAGCCTTTGCTCATATTTTGTTTGCTCATGCTCGTATTTAGCCTGTTCTTGTTCGTATTTAGCCTGTTCCTCCAACCGTGTTTTTTTCACAGCTTGCTCGTATTTAACCCGTTCTTCCAACCGTGTCTTTTTCACAGCTTGTTCGTATTTAGCCCGTTCCTCCAACCGTGTTTTCTCTACGGCCTTGTCTATTGACGTAACCAGCGCCCCTTGCAGCATCTCATTCGCCCCCTTAAATTCCTTATATTGACTTCCATACTTCTCTAAATACTCAAGGTCATGATCCAGGTACTTAAAGGACTGGACTTTATAATCATGGGTCGCGCCGTCCGGGAACTCCAGCCTCAAGGTCACGTAGTCCGGCGTCTCGCGGCTCGTCTCCCAATAGATGACCCGCGCGTTTGGGAACTTAACATGAATGACATCGCCCTCGGATCGCTTATGGCGCAAACCCACGGCGTACCCATAGTCAAAGACCCGGATGGCCATATTCTCGTCGTCGTCGATTTGCGCCTCAATATGGTAGAGATCTGTCTTGTTAATCAGCAGTAAGACATCCAGCATTTGTCTTCTTAGGCTGGCGGAAATATATTCGGTTAATGGATAGTCTACCGCGCTGTCCGTAGAGTAATCGGTTCCAAACAAACCGTTCACAAAGTGGACAATGGCTTGGTTTGAGGCGCTCAATAACCGCTTCAACGTTAGGTCAAAAAGCTGGGTCGTCTCTCTTTCCGGCATAGACTCACCGTCACTTTCTTTAAGATTATATCGAAGTGATATTGAAGTCAATAGGCTATTTCATCAAGTTGTGATTTCATCAGCGTGAGTTTAATCCTGAGCTTAATCCTCCCTGTTCTCCCTATCAAGTCAGGAAAGGCCGGATCCGCATACCCTTTCCATTGGTGATCACCTGGACGGCGCCATCCCTGGGCGTTAAATAAATCCGGCAGCCCGCCGCCTCCAGGCGCTTTACGGTGTCTGGGTGAGGATGCCCGTAAATATTGTTTTCCCCGCAGGAAATCACCGCCGCCAAAGGCTGGGCGGCCGCCAAAAAATCCGCTCCCGTGCCGCCGCCGGCGCCATGGTGGGCGACCTTCAACAGGCTGACCGAACGCCACTGAGCCGCCAGCGCCGCTTCCACCCGACTGTCGATATCGCCGGGCAGCAACAGGGAAAAATCTTTATAAGCCACTTCCAGCACCAGGGAAGCCTGGTTGACGTCCCACAGATCGGCGCCCTCGTCCGGCCCGAGGCAGCTAATGACGACCTGGCCGTCTCTCATCTGCTCTCCCTGCCGCATATATAGAACCTTTACTCCTTTGTCCGCCGCCAGGGCGACGAGAGCCTGGCCCGAATCCGCCGCGGCCGCCGCCGGCGATAAAATCAGGTATTTGGGCGGCCACATGGTCAAAAGCTCCGTCAGGCCGGAAATGTGATCCCGATCCGGGTGACTGACTACCGCGAAATCAATCACGCTGGCGCCCCGGGTTTTGAGAAAAGGCGCCAGCCGGTATTCCCCCAACCCGCTGACCGTAGTGCTGCCGCCGTCCACCAGCCAGAAATGATGAGAGGGCGTCTCAATAACTATCCCGTCGCCTTGTCCAACGTCCAAAAAATGAATAATCAGCGGGCCGGGCAGCAGCAATTTCACCGCCGCCAAAACCGCCAGCAGCGCGGCGGCCAGCCAGCGGCGCCTGAGCCAAAGCCGCCAGTACAACGGTGGTCGGGCCGGCGCCGGCTGAAAAACCGCCGGGCCGGCTCCTGGAGCCGGCGGCGACACCCCCGCCGCCAGCGCCGCTTGCTTTT
>JAISDE010000126.1 GCA_031265035.1 Peptococcaceae bacterium
GTTCAGGCGGGCGATATTGTCGTCGGAGAGGGGCAGATTGTGCTGAATGGCCCGGCTGACGGCGTGTTTGGAAAATGCCACGTCGCTGCTGGCCCGCAGCTGATCCTCCAGCGCCTGCCGGAAAGACAGCCCCCCGGCCTCGCCGCCGGCGGTCTTGCCCGAGCCGTCCGCCTGATCGGCGCCGGCTGTCCTGGCCGCCCCGGCTATCTTGACCCCGCCGGTGGCCTGGCCCGGCCCCGCCGCCGGCCAAAAAGTATTGAGCCTGATATCCTCCATGATAGCCCACTCCATTCCCAACCGCCTAAAATCTCACTTTGGTCGGCCTAATCACCTGGGCCGACCTAAAATGTTACCTGGGTCGGTTGGTATACTTGCTCGCTGCCGACGCTGTCCTTGACCAGGACATTGACAAAATATTTCCCCGCCGGCAAATCCCGCAGCCTTTCCCCTTTCAGCCCAGCGCGCCCCGCCTCGCCGTACAGCGTCCCGGCCTTGACCGCCTCCACTGTGTCGAAGGGGCCTGTCTCGCTGTAATACACAGAGTACCGCAGCCCGCCGGACACCGTCTCGTCCTCGGTCGGCGCCGACCAGGTCACGCTGATCCCGCCGGCGGCGTCGTCCTCCGCTGTCAGGGACAGCCCGTCCAGGCTGAAGGTTGGCGCGCCCTCGGCTTGAGCCGACATGATCTGGCTCAGGGTGTACTTTTTCCCCGCTATATAAAGGACATACTCGTTATCCACCAGGGAAACCTTCTGCACCGGCCCGGTGGCCGTGTCCAAAGCGCCGCCCACGGTAAAACGGGTCGCGGTCACGGTCTTGCCGATCAGGGACATGGCGTAATTGGTCTTGGAATATTCCGCCAGATCCTGCATTTGCCGCATGGTGGAGAATTGAGCCATTTGGGTCACAAACTGGGTGTCGTCCATAGGGTTCATAAAGTCCTGATTTTTCATCTGAGCGATCATCAGGTTGAGAAAATCCATGGGATCGACGCTGCTATTGTCGGTCTTGTCGGTAAACACCGCGTTGTACTGATTGCCGGTCGTCCGCTGGGTGCCTTCTATCGCCATAGCTAAACCTCCTTTCTTCTGTCGTTTAATTAACCGTAATTACCCGCTGTATTTTAATTACCCGTTAAATGTAAGTGTCCAACTCGCCGTCGGCCAGGCCGCCGCCGGATACCTCCGCCAGCGCTTCCTCCCAGCCGCCGCCGTCGAAATGGCTCTGCCGGCCTTGCTCCTGCCGCCGCTCACCTTGCTGATCCGCCATGTAGTATTCCTGCCGAAAAGCCGCCTCACCGTCCGCCGCCGCCCCTGGCACCGCCTCCCGCACCTCCACCTGGATGGGGCTCAAGGCCGCCCGCAAAGCCGGCAGTTCCTGATTGATCAGCCGGGCCGTGGCCTGGCTGGCGGTGATGATACGCAAGGTCGTCTTGCCGGCGCTGGCCGCCAGCTTTACGGTCACCTCGCCCAGGCCTTCCGGCCGCAGGCGCAGGACAAACTCGCCCTTGCCCGCCGCGAGATTTTGGGACAAGCCCTGAAAGATCTGATCCGGGATACCGTCGTCCGCCGGGACAAGCCCCGGGCCGCCGACCTCCACCTTAGTCAGGGGCCGGGTCAGCGCCTCGATTGAGAAAGCCGCGGCCTTCTCGTTTTGGCTAGCCCCTTCTTCCCGCTGGGCCAGCTGGTCTTTGGCTTCCCTGACCGCCTGCTGAAAACGCTCCCGCTCTCCCAGCAGACCCCAGTCCGACGCCTTGGCCTCGCCCTCGGCTCGCCCTACCGTCACTTGGATCGGCCCGCCTTGCTCCGGATCTATAGCCGCCCATTCCGATGTCGTCTGCCCGGCTCTGCCGGCCGCCGCTGTCGGGATCGTCCCGGTGGCCGTCGCCGGCCGCCAGGCCAGTACCGCCGCCGGCAAGGTCTCCGCCGCCGGCTGGCCGCCGCTCAATATCGCCGCGGCCGCCAATTCCGGGCTGACCGTCGCCCCGCCGCCCTGGCTGGCCGCCGCCCAAAGGGCGAAAAGATCCGCCGACCCCTCGTCGGCCGACCCGCTCAGCTGGGCGGCTTCCGGCCAGGCCGAAGCTGCCGTCAGCCCCGCCGCCGCCATCCAGCCGCTCAGCCCCGCCGTCGCCGGCAAAGCCTCCGCCGCCGTCAGGCCGGCTTGGGCCGCCTCGGCCAGATACTGGACGATGGCCTGGGGATCCGTCTGCCCGACCGTCAGGCCCGGCCCCGCGAAGCCCAGGGCCGCCAACAGCGCCGCCCATTGCTCGGCGGCCGTCCCCGGCCTTTTTTCCTCGGCGCCCGCCGGCCGGCCCAACTGGGCCAACAACTCCCCGCCGTTCTCGCCGCCGGCGCCTGCCGTCATCTGCCACAAAACCCTGGCGAATCCGGCGCTGTCGCCGCCCAAGCCGCTCACCGCCGCCTGGCCTTGGCCGCCGGCGCTGATCTGCCCCGGCTCCAGTCCCGGACTCACCGCCGCGCTCATGTTTACGCTCATAATTTTCTCACCTCCTTTCCCCGTCCGCCGGCTCCTGCTCCAGTGTCCCGTCATTCATCCAAAAATCGATGACCCGGCACACCAACCCGGATCGGCACCGTATTCCGCCTTGGCTTTCGTATTTCGCCTTGGCTTTTTATGATACAGGCCGTGGCGCCTTGGCATAGCCGCCGCCCCCCGGCCGGGATCAACCCTCATCTTTGTGTCGCTCACCCTGTGGGCTGCCGCCGGGAAAGCCCCACCGTCACTTGCTCCAGGATGGTTTTCTCCCTATCTCTAGCCTCCAGATACTGGTATTCCTCCAGCTGCTTTTCCTCCAGCTTGTCCAGGCTGGCCACCTCCTGGGAGGCGACTATGACCACCTGCCGCTGCGCCTCCACCGCCTGATTGAGCGCCTCCCGTTCCTCGTAGAGGCTGTCCAGCTGCAGCCGGGCGTTTTCCAGGCAAAAACGAAACTCGTTGGCCTCGCCCATGGTCACGCCCTCCCGCTGCCGGCTCAAAAAGACTTCCTGCCTTTCCTTCTGAAACGCCAGCAACCGACTGATCTTGCCCTCAAGATCCGCCAGCTGCTTGCGCAGCGCGGCCAAAATATTTTTCTCGCCGTCCAGCACCTGATTTTTGTAGCCCCGCATCCGCTCCAGGCTGAATTGAAACGCTTTCACCCGTCGTATCTCCTTATTTTTCCGCCACCCAATTTTCCTGCCGCCCGGCGCCCGGCGGCGGCCTAACTTACAGCCCGCCGCATCAACTCCAGGGTTTCCTCAAAGGGATATTTCTCCCCGATCTCCTGCTTGAGAAATTGGTTGATCCTGTCGATACGGGCAATGGCGTTGTCCAAAACAGGATTGGTACCGCTTTTGTAAGCGCCGATGGCGATCAGATCCTCATTGTCCTTGTACACCGCCATCATGCTCCGCATCACCCCCGCCGTCTCCTTTTGCTGATCGCTGGCGATCTCCGTCATCAGACGGCTGATGCTGCTCAGCACGTCGATAGCGGGATAATGGTTTTTGGCGGCCATCTTGCGGGACAAAATGATGTGCCCGTCGATGATGCCCCGAACGATATCGGAAACCGGCTCGTTGGTATCGTCGCCTTCCACCAACACAGTATAAATGCCGGTGATCGAGCCATGGGCGAAATTGCCGGAACGCTCCAGGAGCCGGGGCAAAGCGGAATAAATCGATGGCGTGAAGCCCCTGGCCACAGGCGCCTCCCCGGTGCTGAGGCCGATCTCCCGTTGGGCCATAGCGAAACGGGTCAGGGAATCCATCATCAGCAGCACATGCTTGCCCTGATCCCGGAAATACTCCGCCACGGCCGTAGCGGTCAGCGCCGACTTGTACCGCATCATCGCCGGCTGATCGGAGGTCGCCACCACCAGCACCGAGCGCCGGATACCCTCCTCGCCCAAATCCCGGTTGATAAACTCCACCAACTCCCGGCCCCGCTCGCCTACCAGGGCGATGACGTTGACATCCGCCTTGACATTGCGGGCGATCATCCCCATCAAGGTGCTTTTGCCCACGCCGCTGCCGGCGAAGATGCCCATACGCTGGCCCTTGCCGATGGTCAGCAGCGAGTCGATGGACTTGACCCCCATCTCCATAGGCTCGGATATAGGCGGCCGCTCCATGGGATTGGACGCCTCGCCCTCGATGGGCACGGTGATCCCCCGGCTGATAGTCGAGCCGCGGTCGATAGGATTGCCCAGGGCGTCCACCGTCCGGCCGATCAACTCGTCGCTGAGCCGGATTTTCAGCTTTTGCCCGGTATTGACCACGCCGCAGCCATAGCCGACCCCATTCATGCTTTGATAAGGCATCAGATAGGCCCGATTGCCGGCGATACCCACCACCTCGGCGATGACGCTTTTCGTCTCCCCCTCGGGGAAAATGTGGCAAACATCGCCAATACCGCAAACCAAGCCGGTGGCCTCCACCGTCATGCCCACGATCTTGTTGATCCTGCCCTCATAGACCCGAAAATCGCCATGGCGCAAAACCCGATAATATTTCTCTAATTCCTTCTCCAGCACCGTCGTCAAATGCCCGGTCCTCACCTTCGGTTTTCTGTCGCCCGCTACCCGTCATTTTTTACATTCTACCCGTCGTCTTCCATCTCCGCCCGCTGAAAGGCTTCCCGCAGCTGTTGGATTTGGGCGGTGATCGAGGCGTCCACCGCGCCGTCCTCCGTCACGATCCTCAAAGTATCCGGCGGGGCCGCTTTCGTCGTCACTGAGGCCATCACACCCTGCTCCGCCCCCGCCAATTCCTCCCGCAGTTGATCCGCCAGGCCCATCACCTGCTCCGATACCTCTACCTTGATCCACTGGGCGTTTTTTATCTCCGACAGCGTTTGCAGCATCAACTCGCCCAGGGCGCTGTTGTCCTCGCTGATCTCCCGCAGCAGCAGTCTCTCCGCTATCTCAATCGCCATATACTTCAACTCTTTGGCGAAATGGGCGATAAACTCGTCCCGGCTCTCCCGCAAGGCGGTCAGGCCCCGCTCCGTCTCCACCAGGCTCCGCCGGATTTCCTCCCGCCGCTCCAATAAAGCCTTTTGCCTGGCTTCCTGCCCGACCTCCCGCCACAACCGCTCCAGGCGATCCTCCATGCCGGGCCGGCACAAGGCCCAAAACTCGTCCCTGGTCAGCCGCAGCCTTTCCTGATAACGCCGGCGCAGCCGCTCCGTCTCCTGCCCAGCCCCGCCGTCGCCCGGGGGAGCGCCCGGGTCAAGGGCCTCACCCTCCAACGGCCCCTGGGCGTCGTCCCCGGCCCGGATCCCGTCCGGCGCCTCGCCTTCCTCGGCGTCAGCGTCGTCCCCGGCCTGGGTCTCTTCCCCGTCCGGCCCCGGCTCGTCCGGATCCGGCGCCTCGCCGGTCAAATCCCCGTCCGGCCCCGGCTCGCCCTCATCCCATTCCAGATCCGGGATGAGTACCGGCTCCCCCAGCACCAGCCGAAATTTTTGGCGCTTGAAAATATCAGGCAATGATCTCATCCTCTCCGCCCCTGGAAATCACGATCTCACCTGATTCCTCCAGACTGCGGATGATATTGACGATCCGCTGCTGGGCTTCCTCGACATCCTTCAGCCTCACATTGCGGAGATACTCAATATCCGTGAGAATGGTCTCCTTGGCCCGCCGGGAGACATTATTCAGCAACACTTCCTTGACTTCCTCATTGGAGCCTTTGATAGCGATAGCCAAATCCTGGGTGTCCACCTCCCGCAGGAAGCGCTGGATGGTAATGTCGTCCAGTCCCACGATATCCTCAAAGACAAACATCAGCTTGCGGATATTCTCCGAAAGCAAGGGATCCCGTTTGTTCAACTCGTCAAAAATATGTTTCTCCGTATTGCGGTCGGTATGGTTCATGATATCCGCCACATAATTGATGCCGCCGATCTCCGTCATATCCACGCTCACCACCGACGAGAAGCGTTTCTCCAGCACGCTTTCCACCGTGCTGACGATATCCGGCGAGACGCTCTCCAGCTTGGCGATCCGCTGGATCACGTCCAGCTGCACGTCCTTGCCCAACTCGGAGATCACATAGGAAGCCTGCTCCGCCCGGGCGTAGGACAAGACAAAGGCGATGGTCTGGGGATGCTCGTTTTGCAGCATCATCATCAGGTTTTTATTATTGGCCTTGCGGATAAACTCCAAGGCCCGCACCTGCATGGACTTGGAGATCCGCTCCATATAGGAGGCGGCGGCCTGCGGCCCGAAAGCCTTTTCCAGCACGTCCCTGGCATACAGCACACCACCCTCGGAAATAACCTTTTGGGTCACGCACAGGCCGTAGAAATCCTCCACGATCTCCTGCATATCCTCGGAGGAAAGGCGGCTCAACTTGGCTACCTCCAGGGAAAGGCGCTCGATCTCATCCTCCCGCAGGTGCTTGTAGACACCGGAGGCGTGCTCCGTGCCCAGAGCCACAATCACCGCGGCGGCCCGGCCGGCCGCGGTCATCTTCTCTTTTTGATCCCTTTTCGAGGCGGACGCCATATCAATCCGCCTCCTTCAGCCAGTTGCGCAGCAGATTGGCCGTAATCTCGGGATTGTCTTTGGCGAATTGCCGCACCTCATCGGTGATAGCGTCGTCCTTGGGATTCACGGAGGCCTTGGCCGCGGCGGCCAATTCCTGCTTGTAGCGATCGATCTCGCTCTCCATGTCCTCCGTTTGCTGCTTGAGCTGTTCCTCAGCCTCCATAGCCAGCCGGGCGGAGCGCCGCCGCATCAGGACCACGACCGTGATCAGGCCGCCGATCAGCAGGACGCCGGCCCCCGCCAGAATATACAGCCACAAAGGCAGCGCCGTTTCCTCCGGCGACGGCACGACGATGGCGGGCGGCGCCTCCACCTCCAGCTGCCCCGGTATCAGGGCGGCCAGGGAGATAAACTCCGGCGCTATATCCGCCGCGTTGGAAATCAGGCCGACCAATTCCGCCCGGCGGTTCTCGGTGAGATTGTCCTCCGCCACCATGACCGAGATCGTGGCCCTTTTGATCGTCACCCCATTTTTCTCGGTTTGGGTCTTGGTGTGGCCGTAAGACAGATCCTCGCTGCCGTAATAATTCGACAGATCGCCGTCGTTGATGCCGTTATTTTGCAAATAAGTGGGGATATCCGTATTGTCTTCTTCCCCGGCGATCCCCCCGGCGGGCAGCAGCCGGCCGTCGGTCACCCACTCCACTATCCGCCGGGATGGGAACCCGCCGCCTATCTCCGCCGCCCGCTCCTTCAAGGTGAGATCCTCGGAAATCAGGGTGTCATAGTCCAGGGTAACCCTGGCCGCCACAAAAACGCCGTCCTGCCCATAACGGGGCGTCAGGATCTGCCGGATATTCTCCTCGATCCGCCGCTGTACCTCTTGCTCAATCTCCAGATTGCGGTAGTTATTGAAAGAGGCGCTTTCCCCGTCCAAATCCACCAAGTCCCGGCCCCGGCCGTCCAGCACCTTGACGTTGGCGGCCTCCATCTTGGGCACGCTAAAAGCGATCAGGTTTTTGATCGCCGTCACCTGCTCGCCGTCCAGAACAATATCGTCCCGCAGTGTCAGCAAGGCGCTGGCGGTAGCCGTCTCCCGGGACGCCGTCGCCGCCGACCAGACATACGGATCATCCTCCGGGATATTCAGCGTCACGGTGGCGGCGGACACGCCCTCTATGCGGGTAAGGGTGTCCTGAATCCGATCCTGCAGCTGAAACAGCAGCCATTGCTTTTTTTCCGCCTCCGTGGCGGTCATGCCGCTGTGGTTGGCGAACACGTCATAGGCTAGCGTAGACTTGGGGAAGCCTCGGGCCGCCAATTGCAGCAACAAAAACTCGTATTGGCCGGCCGGCACCAAAACCTGCCCCCGACTGTCCAGCTGAGGCTGAGCGCCCAACTCCTGAGCGGCGAAATAAACCTCGGAGGCCTCCGCCGTGTCTGTCATGCCGGGATAAAGCGCCCGATAGCCGGGTGTGGCCCGGGCGTTCAGAAATAAAGTCAGCCCAATCGCCACCGCGATCAGCCCGCCCAAAGCGGCGAAGATCATCCGTTTTCTTACCGGCGGCAATGCTCTGACATAATTGACAATATTGATTACCGGCTTGCTGACCGCGTCTCTAAACGAATTTTTGTTTTGCTCCTCACCAGCCACTTTCCAACCCGCTTTCCCTCATAGAAGTTAAGGCGACGTCAGACAAGAAAACTTGCCCCTGTCAAACCTGGATTTGCAAAATTTCCTTGTAGGCGGCCACAACTCTGGAAGTCAGCTGCACCGTGGTCTGTACGGCGCTTTCCGCCTTCAGCATGTTGACCATGATGGCGCCTAAATTGTCCGCATTGCCCAAGGCTAACTGATAAGAGTCCTCATTGGCCACCCGCTGCGTCTCCGCCAGATTTTGGGCCGCCGGGCTCAGGACATTTTGGACTGACCGATCCGGCGCCGCCGCCGGCGCCGGGGCGCCGATATCCCCGATATCCTCCAGTGTCCGCCGCCGCATCGGCTCTATAGGCGTGATAAACATGTTTCCTCACCACCCTCCCAATCGCTTCTACACCTCTTTTACCAAAAAGTATCTTTTGTTTTATTCGTTACTTTTTGGCAAAAGTTTGTCCAGCCTTGGTAAATATAACTTTTTTTGTTTCATTGCCATGATTTGCCTTGGATTTGCTTTGGATTTGCTTTGCGGTAAATCATGGTTTTCCCCTTTTTTGCCCGATCGTTTTCTTTCCGGTAAACCTTTGCCCCATCAAATACCCGCAAAAAAATACGCTTATGATTATAGCTCTCTCTCAGCGTATGCTTTATCCCTCCACTAATATTATTTATTATAGCCGCGGTCGGCGGAAATGTAAAGCGATCCCGGCTAAATAATATCGTTTTTTTTAAAATGCAAAAAAAACGCAAAAAATACCATGGTTTGCCTGACTATGTGTAGCGTATCTCCCTGGCCGGCGAACACCATAGGTCGAGAGGGCAGGCGGTCGACGGCGCTAAAAAGCCCCCGGGGCGCGGCGCCTTCGCCGCGGCCCGGGGGCCTGTCTCAGTCTTTTGTACCCTTTTGTCAATTTTATTTCCAGGCAAGTACCTTAGCGCGCGGTACCTTACCGGCTTACCGGCCCATATCCAGCGTCTTGCTGATCATGGCCTTGACCACCGTCAGAGCCGTCAGGTTCGCCTCATAGGCGTTGGAGGCGGCCATCAGATCCACCATTTCCTCCGTGGTATCCACATTGGGGTACCAGACATAACCGTCGCCGTCCGCGTCGGGATGGCTGGGATCGTACACCGGCTGCAACGTATTCTCGCTGTCCACCGTCTCCCGGACGATCACGCCGCCGGCGGCCCTTTGCCCGGCCGAGGCGTTAAATTTGCTTTGGGCCACCCGAAAGGTCTCCCGAAAACTCGCGGTCAGGGGCCTTTCCTCAAAAATAACCTGCTTCCGGCGATAAGGCCCGCCGGCCGGCGTCCTGGTAGTCCTGGCGTTGGCGATATTCTGCAGCGTGATATCCGCGCGATAACGCTCCGCCGTCAGCGCCGAGCCTACAATATCCAAAGAACTGAGAAAAGCCATTCTCCCTCGCCTCCCGATCCCGCCGCCCCCCGTCCTTATCTGGGCGCGTTGGCCAGCACATAATTGTTGATGTCCACTTCTTTTTTGATCTTGTCCAGCAACATGCTGTAATGGGCGTAAGCCTTGTACAACTCCACGCTCTCCGCGTCCGCGTCCACATTATTGCCGTCGGGCCGGATCTCCGAGTCGCTTTCCTCCGTCACCCTGACCCGCAACGCCGGTCGGGTGGCCGCCGTCCCGCCGTAACGATCGGTGGAACGCCGCAGCTCCCGCTCAAAAACCACGCTTTTCGCCTTGTAACCCGGTGTCTCCAGATTGGCGAGATTTTGCGTATGCACCTGCTGTTGCAGCCAGGTGGCGTTCATGCCCGCCTCCAGCGTCCTAAAAGCTCTCCCCTGAAAATACATCCGCTCTCACATCCTTTTTTCCGGCCGACCGGCGCCCAGGCTCGGGCGGGGGAAAACCCTCCCCGCCCGCGGCCGGCGCCCCGTCTCAGGCGTGCATCCTGGCCTGTTTGTCCGCCCGCACATAAGAATCCTTCAACTCGCCGATCATCCTGGTCATCTCGTCCAGCCCCGCCGGATCCTTCTTGACATTGGCCCGCAAGGTCAGCCAACTGAAGTAATCATACAACGACATGAGATTTCGCGCAATATCATATTTTAAATCCAAAGTGGATTTTAAATGATTCAATATCTGCTGCACCTTTTGCAGACCCCGGTTGATCTCACTGTAATCCTGCTTCTCAAAGGCGTTATTTACGGTATACAGCTCGCGCAGAATCCGATCGTAGAGCATGGACAACATCTCCACGGAGGTCATTGTCATCACCGACTGCTCTTTATAGGTCTGATAAGGCTGCCTCATCATCATATTCCCACTTCTCCCCGCTCAGAATTTACTGGGCCGGCGGCCCAGGGTCAATAGCCGCTGCCGAATTGCTGCGTGATAAACGCGCTCTGATTGTTGTATTTGGCCATCACTTGCTCCATGGCGTTAAACTGCTTCCAGTAGCGCTGCCGGTCCTTCTCGTATTTGGCCTGCAATTCCTTGATCCGGCTCTCGATGCTGGTGATCTGGCCGGTCAGGGTGTTGTTTTTCTCCGTGCCATAGCCTTTCGCCCCCGCCAGGCTGACCAAGGTGCCGGGGCTGGCGGAACTCAATCTCGCCGCTCCGTCCATCGCCGTCGCGAGCTTTTTGGCCAGGCCGTCCGTGGCGTCGGTAAATAAGGAGCCTACCGAGCCGGGATCCGCGGCCAGAGCGTTGCGCAGCTTGTTCTCGTCCAGATGGAGCAGGCCTTTTTCCTGCCACTCGCCGGTCTCGATCCCGATATCAAAGAGGGAGAAGGCGGATGAGGCGGGCTTGG
The DNA here is from genome assembly GCA_031265035.1 of Peptococcaceae bacterium. Lineage (GTDB taxonomy): Bacteria > Bacillota > Peptococcia > DRI-13 > UBA5745 > JAISDE01. The sequence goes on from JAISDE010000126.1 coordinate 10,931, forward strand.
TGTAAAGAGCTGTCCGCAAAGCGCTCAAAAAGGCGTCCACCGTGCTGTCCCGGCGCAGCAGGCCGGTTTTGGAGTTTTGCTCCCACAGCTCGATCTCCCGATCGGTCATCTCTTTCTTCTGCGCCGCGGTGAGGGGCGCGTAATCCCGCCAGGTGGCGTCCGCGTCCACATAGCCGTTGATTTTCTTGAGCATGGCGTTGTAGTCTTCCACAAAGCTCTTAAACGCGTCCACCACGCTCTCCGTATCCCTGGTGGAATTGATGACGGTTTCCTCAAAGACGCCGCCGCTTTCGGGGCTGACCGCGTCCAGGGTAAGGGTGAGGCCGTCCACCGTAAAGGTATTGGCGCCGCGGGTGGTGAGGGTGCCGTTGATATAGACCTCGGCGTCCTTGCCAGCGACAACGGCGTTTGCCACAGCTTTGCCGGCGTCAGCGCTGCCGTCAAGCTTGGTCACCCCGAAATAATCGACTAACTCCTGGTCTGTCAAGTCTACGACGCTCCCGCTGGCGGCTTTCGCCGCCAGCCGACCGTCGACGAAGGACACCTCCGCGGCGGAATACCCAGACCCAGCCAGACCGTCGATCTGACCAAGCGTCGTATCGCCTGTGACGGCATTCCCCCCCGCGGTTAATAGCGTCACCAAACCGCTGGGGAACTGAGCCAGATCCGACAGCTTGGTATTGGCGCCGGCCACGTTGGAGGTGCCGCTCAGGCCCAGGGCCAGAGCCAAATCCTTCTTTTTGCCCTCGGTCAGGGCGGCGGCGTTTTCCTGATCCACAGTGCTGGCGGCGAACTTGACCACCGAGGCGTCCCGGATCACCAGCCCGCCACTGCCGGTGGTATCATAAGAAATATTAGCGTCGCCATTGCTGTCCGCGCCAAAGGTGCTTTTCAGCCAGGTATTCAGCCGCCCGACGGCTGCGGTTTCGTTGTAAGTCGTCCCATCCGACGCCGGCAGGGTGAAGGTATAGTCGGTACCGTTGACATTGATCTTGAAGCTGGCGGACTCCGTGGTGTAGCTGCCCAGCGCCTTGCCCTGAATGCCGCCCACGGTCAGCTGCTGGCCCGCCGCCGCCCCGCCGGCGGTGAATAAAGATGAGCCGTCGCTAGCCTGAAAGATGGTACCCAGGAGATTGCCCTCGGTCTGCCGAATGTCGATCCCATAGGCGCTGCCGGTGGAGGTGGCGGTAAATTTGAAGGTATCCGTAAGGGCGGAGTAACTGAGCTGCACCCCGGCGTTGCTGCTGTTGATTTTATTGGTCATGGTGCCGATGGTATCGTCCTTGCTGAAGGTAAAACTTTTGCCATTGATGGTGAAGGAAAAGCGCTCCCCTTGCAAATTCGGGCTCAAATCCCCTAGCTTGGTATTGTAGTTGATCCGGCTGGTGGCGCCGGGGGTGATCCCCACGTTGGTGGCCGCCGCCCCAGTGACAGTGATCTGATGCCCCTTATCGGCATAGCCCAACAAATCAATTTTGATATTGCCGTTGCCGCCATTAGTGGTATCCAATGTGGCGTTCACATTGCTGCCAAAGGCCAACTTCAATTCCGCGTCAAAGCTGTCCGCCACGCTCTGCGCCGTCACTTTGCCGGTGTTTGAGTCCAGCTTGGGATCCACGGTGATCTGTTTTTCCACCCCATCCAAGTTGACCGTAAAGCTGATCCCCGCCGTCGCGTCGGCCCGGACGCCGCCCTGTACCATCTGGCCGGCGATGCCGCCGCCCTCATTCTGATAGCTGCTGGATTCCGCGCCGGACGTCAGGCCGGTCATGCGCAGAGCCAGCTCGGATGAGCCGGTACCCACCTTGACGCTGGTCGCCGCGTTGTCGCTCACCAGCCGCAGGCGCCCGTCCTGCATTTTGGCGGTGATACCGGCAGCGCCGGGAGCGGTACTGGTCTGAAAGGCTTTGTTGATCCGAGCCAGCATATCCGTCTCGTTGTCAACACCGTTAAGGTTGATCTCCACCCGTTGGTTACCAACATAAATATCCAAATCTTTCTTAAAAGCCTCTAAATGCGCGTCGGTCAACTCCGTACCGATGATCTCGTTTTTGCTCAGGCCTTTTTCTGAGGTCAGGGCAGTGTTGGTAGCCAATTGTTTCACCGCGATCCGGGTCTCCCCGACATTGGCGGCGCTGCTTGTGCTGAGCACACTGACCGCGCCGCCCTTGGTAATCGCCGATTTCATGGCGTTGTAAAAATTGGCGCTGGCCAGATTGGTGCTGAGCAGCGAGCCGACAGATGTGTCGAAATACTTGTCCCGCATGGTGTTGATCGCCGTGATGATATCCCGGTAATACTCCTGTTTCCATACAGTTTGCTGTTTGAGCGCTTCCTGCTTGTCGATTTTCTTTTGCGCCCCGGATAGCATCTTAGTGACCAAACTCTCCGTATCCAGGCCGGAAATAAAGCCGGACATGCCTTTGTTGGTGCTGGCGCTGACGCTGAAATAGCTGGAGTCGCTGATATTGTTCGCCATGATTTTTCCCTCCTTGCCGCCCTCCCGGGTCGGCGGTTTCTTAGCTGCCCCGATGTAATTCGAGCCATGTTGTTTGTTTTCGAGCCATCCTGTTTGTTGTTGTTCGTCGTTACTTAGGCTTTCGCCGTTGCTTGGGCTGATCCGCGCCCTTAGGGCTTTCGCCCTTACTCAGGCTTCTGTGCCCTCCGAGGCCGGATAAGGCCGGTTGACGCCGGTCTCCACCGAGCGGCGGTACTTGCCCGCTACGGCTTCCGGCCGGTGGTTTAATTCCCGCAATCTCTCCAGGGCCTTCTCCCGTTCTATCTCAATACGCTCCCGGATCACGGACTCATTTTGCCGTATCCGGTAGGCGACTGTTTTCACTTTCAACGCGGCGTCGTACAGCTGGCCCAATTCCGGCGTCAATAGCTGCCGATCGCAGTCGTGGCTGATCGCCTGCCGGGCCGCCGGCTCGTTTAGCGATAGCAGCCGATCCAGCCGGGTATCCAAAGCCGCCGCCTGCTCCAAAATCAGCCCGCCCCTGTCTACGCAAGGCTCCAATTCCTCCGCCGGCAGGATAGGCACGGCCTCCATCTCTTTTTCGTAACTCAGGAAACACAGCCGCTTTTGCTCCAGCAAAGCCAACATCTCATCCAGATCTTTCATGCCTTGCCCCTTTCCCCGGGCCAACCTAACCTTCCTCCCGGCCTGTACCCTCTGA
>JAISDE010000155.1 GCA_031265035.1 Peptococcaceae bacterium
AGCGATTTTTTGCCCCGGAGCCTGGGTTGGCCAGCCATCTAAGCGTCAACTGGCGCCGCTCCGCCGCCGGGCGCCTCGCCGGCTGCCGCCTCGCCAGACGCGATCCCGGCAGCCCCGGCGACCACGGCAGCCCCGGCAGCCTCGCCGGCCGCCGCGGCCGTCGCCCCGCCATCAGCCGCCTCGCCCGCCGCCGCCCCACCGCCGGGCGCCTCGCCGGCTGCCGGTACCGAGCTGATCAGGCGGGCCTGCAAAATATAGCGATAATCTTTTCGGCCGCCGCTGGCGCAGGTAGACAAAGTCAAAATCCGATCCGACGCCCCGATCCCCTGCCGCCCTTGGGGGATCAGCGCGTTCAGCCGCCGCAGCGACGCCGGCGCGTAAACCAGCCCATACATATCCAGCTCCGTTTCCGCGTTGACGATCCGGGCGGAAAACACCTGCCAGGTCAGCGCCCCGCTCTCGCTCACGGTGAGCACTTGCCCGCCTGTCCGGGCCAATTCCGGCCCGATATCCGCCAAGGAGCCAAACATGGTCTTGTCCCGCATATTGTGCCCGTAGACGACAGTATTGAAATCCTCAAAAGGCCGCTGGTTGCGGTAATCCATAAAGATCGCGCCGTGACTGTTGCGCTTGCCGTCAAAGCCGATCTTGAGATAATGCTCGTTGTCCGCGGCCCGCACTACCGGATACCGAACCTCGCTGTCCGGGATGACCAGCCAGGCCACCGTCTCCGGGTTTAGCTCCCGCAGCTCCCGAAACAACTCGCTGTAAGACATCTCCCTCTCCGGCTCCCCCGCCGACTGGCCAATCACCCGCTCCGCCAGAATCCTAGCCTCAGCCGCGCTGGACATAGCCTGGCGCCCATCCAGAAAATAACGAACCAACAAACCGCCGCTGACGACAAACGCCACAAGCAGCAACCCTGTCGCCAGCCAATAACCATACTTTCTCATTCGCACCTTAGCATCCGCGCCTCCCCGGCCGCCGGTATCGGTATCCGCGCCTCGGCGAGACCGCCCCGGCGAGCCAAATTATGTTTGACCGCTGACATGTAATGTTTGCATTGTAATATGAAACAAACCATATTGTCAAATGTTTTTGGATAATTTGTTCCTGCTTTTTCCTGACAACTTTTCCTAACAGCTTCTCCCGCCAACTTTTTCTAACGGCTTCTCCTACCAAATTTTCCCGACAGCCTGACCTTATTCCCCGGGCTCGTCGAACAGCCGCTTGATAAAACGCCGGGGATCACCCAAAAATTGCTTTGTCAGCTGATAATGCTCACAGTTCTCATAGGCGACCTTCTCTATCCCGCCCTCGGTTATTTGATATATGACCGCGTTGGGAAAGGCCAGAAGAATCGGCGAGTGGGTCGCTATGATAAATTGCGAGTTGTCTTTAACTAATCTGTTTATTTCCGCCAGCAAGGTAAATTGCCGCAGCGGCGACAGCGCTGCCTCGGGCTCATCCAATATATAACGGCCATTCCCCCTGAAACGATTTTGGACAAGGGATAAAAAGCTCTCGCCATGGGATTGCTCATGCAGCGATTTGCCGCCGTAGCCCGCCAGATTCAGCCCTAAAGCGTCCACCTGCGACGCCACATTGTAGAAGCTTTCGGCCCGCAGAAAAAATCCGTCCTTTTCCCGCGCCTGCTTTGAGATCGTTATGTATTGACACAGGTTTGACACGGTAGGCCGGGTGGCGAAATTAAAATTTTTCGAGCCGCCCTCAGCGTTGTATCCCGCCTGAACCGCTATGGCCTCAATCAGGGTTGATTTGCCCGTGCCATTCTCACCCACAAGAAATGTGACATCCTGGCCGAACCCCAGCTTTTTTACCTTATTAAGGTATTTGACAATAGCGAGGGCCGAGATGTAGGTGCTATCATCCCGGACATCCATTTGGAGCTCCTGAATATAATATTTATCCATGACAGGTCAGCGCTCTCCTTTGCTATAGCGCCGTCTTTGCCGGCGGCTTACGCACATAATGGCACAGCGAGCGGGTATTTGCAATAGTAGTGGGAAAAAAAGCCATGAATTATCCAAAAAAATTTGACAATCCGCTCCGCGGAGATTACAATGGGTATACATTTAACTCAGCCATTGACCATACCCTTAATTTAGTACTCAAGGATACGAAAATATGGACAATTATCACAGCACGAATGCCGGGGCCGGCGACGCCGAGGCGGCGACGCCCGTCTCCCCTCCCACTGAAAGCGACCTTTCTCCCCGCCCCTCCTGGCGGCGGCGGCTTTGGCTGAAGATCCTTGGCCTGCCCCGGCGGACGCGGCTGCGGCTCATCGCCGGCGCCGGCGCGTTGGCGCTTTTAGCGCTTATCGCCGCCTTGGTCGCTATAGTTTTGACCGTTTATTCCTGGGCCACTGGGCCGCGCCTGATCTATTACCAGCGGGCCAGCGACAAATCCACCCGGATCGATGAGTTGCGGATCGGCGCCGAGGGCTTGCGGGGCGATTTCCGGCCCCGGGACGCCTCTTTTCCGGGGGATCGGCTGGTATCCGGCCTGATTTTTGAGCCGCTGATCGCCATGGGGCCGGACGGCTTGCCGGAAAACATCCTGGCCGAGGCCGTGGAAATCTCGGCGGACGGGCTGACCTATACGGTCAGGCTGCGGCGGGGCGTCAAATTTCAGGAGGGGCAGACACTGGACGCGGAGGACGTCAACGCCTCCGTCCTGAGCCTGGCGGGGCAAAGCACCCCCTTTGAGGGCTATCTTCTGGGGCTGGAGGGCTATGAGGCTTATATCAACGGTAGCGCCGGGACGATCGCCGGCGTACGGGCGCCGGACGCCAGGACAATCTCTTTCACCTTTCGTTTTGCCCGGCCGGAAAATATCTGGCTTTTGGGCATGGGGATACAGCAAAAGGAAAGCGCCTCCCTGAGGGATGGCCCCCTCAACGGCACCGGCCCTTATCGCTTCGCGCGCTACGACGCCGCCCGCTCCAGCGTGGAGCTGACGGCCCACGACAAATACCGGGCCGGCCGGCCGGCGGCGCGCCAGCTGCTGATCGCCGAGGTTGGCGCCGGCGAGGCGGCCGCGGCCTTTCGGGCGGGAGACATCAATGTTTTCGCCCGGAGCTACGATCCGGCGGCGCTGCGGGAACTG
>JAISDE010000169.1 GCA_031265035.1 Peptococcaceae bacterium
ATCCCGGTGCCGCACCGGGATCAGCCCGTCATTCTCCCACCGCCGCCCGCCGGTGGCCGCGGCGGCAAACGGCTCCGCTCCAGCGAACGACTCCGCTCCAACAAACGGCTCCGGCCCAACAGCCGGCATCAGGTCGGTAGCCGGTGCCTCGCCGGCAGCCATCCTGTCCCAGCGAAAGGCGAAAAAGCGGCCCAGCTTGCCGGCCCCGTTGCGTCGGTGATATTCCAGGAGAAGGCGGCCGCCCTTTTCCCAAGGCTGGCCCGAGAGGAAATACCGCCAGGCCGCCTCCCGCTCCGCCGGCGGCGCCGGCTTGCCCGCGGCCAATCCCGGAGCGTCCCAGTCCGGCAGGCCGCCGGGATCCTCACCCAGCCTGGCCGCCACGGCGCCAACCAACGTTTCCCGCCGCCATTGGGCCACCGGCGCCCAAAGGGCCAAATCATGGGCGGCTAAATCCAGCATCCGGGCGGTCAGCGCGTCTGTCGGCGCGCCTGCCGGCACCTTCGTCAACGCCTCTGCCGGCGCCTCTGCCGACACCTTCGTCAACGCCTCTGTCAGCGCGTCTGTCGGCGCCTCGAATTGCCCTTCAGCCGACCCTTCCATCGGCGCGTCCCCTTGCCCGTCGCCACTTTGCCCCGCCCCTCTTGCCAAAATAGCGGGCAGGCGGATTTTGCCCGTCTCCGCCCACAGGCTGAATAGGCTCTCCTGATTCAGGATCGCCACCAGCGTCAATGCCTGCCAGCCTTCCCCCGGCCAGGCCCAGGGCAACTGATCCATTTGCTCCAGCATCAATCTTGTCAGTCCGCTGTAGGCCCGCCGCAGCTCTCCCGCCGGCGCGGCCTCGTCCGCCAGCAGCCGCCACACCCGATGATAAGCCCGCCACAAAGGCGACAGCAAAAAATCCCGATAAAAAAGCAGCCCATCCAGACCCTCCAGACCCACCGGCCCGGCGCTTACGGCGTCTCCGGCGCTGCCGACTCGCCCGGCGCCGCCGCCCATACCCGCCTGCCCAACCCGCCCGACGCCGCCAGCCGCCCCGGATGATAAATTCTCATTGCCCAACACTTGCCTCATTGCTCCTCTGCCTTTCCTGTCAATATTTTTCAGCTTTTCCTATCATTATCATAGTCACAATTATACCCCCGCATCATAGTCATAATTATACCCCCGCCGCATTAGCAATACAATCATATGAACGCGGGGCAATCATATGATCGCGGGGCTTGACTATATTATCAAACTTGACTATATTATCAAATAAGCTATAAAATACTGAATGGGTTCGGGCGGCGCCATGTAAGATGGCGACTGGAAATGAACAATGGGGGTGCGGCAATGCGGGAGCTGTTTATAACGAACATTCACATCGGCAAGATTCGTCACCTTGATAATATCGACATCAAGTTGTCTGACAGCGAGCGCGAGCATCTCATTCTGACTGGCAAAAATGGCAGCGGCAAGACGAGTCTATTGGACGCGATTAAGGACGCGATATTCTTGCGCCAGCACCAAGACTACGAAAAAGCAAACGCTAACGACAGAAAATATTTAACCGCTGATGTCTCAAAAATTACGGCTATTAGAAAAGCCGACGACAATCTGAAAGTTTCCTTTTCCTCGACCGATTTCAGCTTTCTGGATGAAATATTTGTCTTTGTGTCTGCCGAACGCAATAAAATAGAGCTCCCAACCTCTATAGCGCCTGTAGAAATTTCAGGAAAATCAGTAGTTACTCGCGACGCGAGCAAAGATTTTCTGAAATACATTCTCAACTTGGACTATCAGCTATATGGCGCTAAGACAGATAATAATACCTTATTGGTGGCCAATCTCACGAAATGGTTTGCTAATTTTGAGAACGCTCTCCGCGATATTTATGCTTGCCCAGAACTACGGCTTCAGCGCGACACGAAGAATTTTGCTTTCCGGATCGCGATGCCTGGCCGCGAGTCTTTTGGTTTGCACGAAATGGCGGACGGCTATAAAGCGTTTATCGACATTCTTATGGAACTTCTTATGCGTATGGAAACCGCGGACGGCGCGGTCGATTATGAGCGGTCGGCTATCGTACTCATTGACGAACTTGAGACACACCTGCACGTTGAGCTACAAAAGCGGGCGCTGCCATTCCTCACTAAGATGTTCCCGCAAGCGCAGTTCGTCGTCTCAACCCACTCGCCTTTCGTCATCTCGTCAATTGATAACGCGGTAGTATTCGATTTGGAAAAGGCCGCGGAACTACAGGCGTTGGGTGAAGATGTAGTCGGCGCTAGGCTTGACAGTAGTGACAGTCTTTTAACAAGTTATTCCTATGAGGATATTGTCGAGGGCTATTATGACATTAACGGTTACTCCGCTACCTTTGAGCGCGAATTTGAGCGTTACAAGGAGTTGTGTCTGAAAAGCCGCCTAACTGAAACAGAAAAGATAGAACATGTTAGATTGAAGGCGAAACTAAGCCTGATTCCCGCGTCCGCCAAGGCATTGGTTTATCAAGTGGCTCAGTTTGAGCGGAAGGGCAATGTCAATGATTAGAATCAGAAAATCGTCTCTCCCTGCCGATACCGTTATCCGTGATGAGCGCGACTGGATACCGGGCACGCCTGTCTACGCGCGACTTACGGAAGACTGTCACGGCAAGTGCTATATATGCGAGGACAATTCTTCCGATCTGAATGTTGAGCACATCAAACCCCTCTCTAAGTACCCCTCTCCCGCTTTCGCTCTTAGCTGGGATAACCTCCTGCTGGCGTGCAAAGAGCATTGTAACCCACTCAAAGGTAATAGTTTCGCTGGTATCATAAACCCCTGTGTCGTTGATCCGGAAGCTAAGATTGGCCTCTCGACAGGTCTTGGCAGGATAGTGATCGAACGGCTCGACTGTGATACAGATACCCGGGAAACCGCGGAATTGCTTGAAAAGGTCTACAACGCGACCGGGCTGAACGCAAACTGGCGAACAAAGTGCCGAAAACTTCGGGGGAAAATCGAAACGAACGTCAAGATGTTTTTGGCCTACGCGGAGAATGCGGGCGATGATACTTACGACGAGCTCATAAGACAGGAAATAGACAACTCGGCCGCGTTCGCGGCATTCAAACGCAAGATAGTACGCGACGACCCTCAACTGTGTTCGCGTTTTTCAGCGACGCTGGCGCGATAGGCGTTTACGATTAGACGTTTACGCTGTACAGAACGCTGTATAGCTGTGATAGCTGTATAGAGTCGTATAGAGAGCTGTATAGATTTCGTTAAGAAGCGGCGAATCCTCTTGTGGATGGCGCGTTTTAGGCGTATAATCGCCGTAGCTCAACTTTGGAGGCGGCAAATGGAAAATATCATTCAGGAGCTGATCCGGATCGAGGATCAGGCCCGGCGCATAGTGGAGCAGACCGAGGACGAGAAAAAAGATTTATCCCGGCAGATCGAGGCGAACGGCGAGAAAATCGTTCAGGATATCAAAACCGCCGCGGAAAGACAAATCAGCCTGATCCGAGAAAAATGCGCCGGCGAGGCGCGGGCCGAGATCGCTCGCATCAATGAGCAAAAGGAGCGGCGTTACCTGGCGCTGGCGCGGGAATTTGACGCCAGGAGCGGCGAGTGGGAAGCCGCGCTTTTTCAGTCGATTATCCAATAAGGCCCGACTAAGGCCGTCAGTCGATTATCTAAATAAGGCCCGGCTGAGGCTTTCAGCTTATTATCCAAAAATACGCCCGAAAAGGGATGATGCGCGTTTGTCCTCTTCGTCCGAATACGATGGCATCAATGCCAAAATCAAGGGTATGCGCGGCCAGCTTTTGCGGGACGAGGACTATGAGACACTGGCGCGAGCCAAAACAGTAGAGGAAGTCGCCTTGAGCCTGCGCGGCTTCAAGCCCTACGAGCGAGCCGTGTCCTCCCTTGAGCGGCAGCTGCCCCACCGGGGCATGGTCGAGCAAAAAATCATCAGTACCCTAGCCGACGATTTTCGTCGAATTTACCGTTTCATCGCCGACGACCAGTCGCGTCGCTTTCTGTCCGCCTATTTTCTCAAAAACGAGATCCGGCTGCTCAAGCAAATTATGGCCGCCGTGCGGGACAAGCGGGACGTCTCTTTTATGCTGTCCGATCTTGACGCCTTCGCGGCCGGCAAATTTGATATCGACGCGGCCAAGCTCCTTAGTTCCAGAAGCGTCCCGGACTTTATCGAGAATCTCAGGGGCACAGGCTTTCACAGCGTTTTGGCCGGCGGGCCGGAGGATGGCCGTAATTCTTTCGACGCCGATACCCGGCTGGACATTTATTATTACGTACATTTATGGCGGCTGCAAAATACGAGCCTGGAGCAAGACAACCAAGAGGTTTTGGCCCTGATCAACGGCGCCGAGATCGACATGAGAAATATCCTCTGGATTTACAGGATGAAAATCCACTACAGCCTAAAGCGCAGCGATATCTACGCCCATTTGATCCCGGTGCTTTTTCGCCTGAGACGGGAAAAACTCGCCCGGATGGTGGAGGCGCCCACCGCCGACGAGCTGCGGGCGGCCATAGCCGCCTCGCCTTACGGGGAGGCGCTAGGCGGCCCGGAAGAAGATCTGGAGCAGAATTATTACACCGCCATGTCGGGTCTCCTGCGCCGGCAGCGGCAGAACAACCCGGATTCCCTGGCGCCGGTGGTCGATTACCTTTTCCGCAAGGAATTGGAGATCAAAAATATCACTTCTTTGATCGAAGGTGTCAGATACGCTCTGCGGCAGGCGGATATTCTGCGCTTTCTCGTTTTACCCCAGTAGTGTGTGTCAGTGGGCCTGTGACTGAAAAGAGGTGAGCCTGTGACCGAAAAAATGAGATATATCAACATTATCGGCTATACGAGGGAATTGGAGCGGGTGATTGACGAGTATATCGCCGGTTATGAGATTCACCTGGAGGACGCCGTCAAGGCCCTGCCCAATGAGAAAGGGCTGTCCGCCGTCAGCGTCGCCAACCCTTACGCCAGGGTGCTGAAAAAGGCGGCGAAGCTCATCAGCCCGCGAAATCCCGGCCCCTGTCAGCGGGCGATCCCGTCGGACAAGGCCGTGGAGTTGGTCGAGTACGCCGCCGATTATCTCAACGATGTCTCCGGCGAGCTGGACGCCCTGCGGGGGGAGCGGGAAGCCTACGCCGGCATTTTGGCCAGCTACCTGCCTTATCAGGATTTGGATTTTGAGTTCCGGCAGCTCCATGATTTTCGGTTTATCACCTGGCAATTCGGCAAAATGCCCCTAGCCTCCTTTCAGCAGTTTGAGGCCTTCCTTTATCACGATCCGGAGATCTTGTTCGTGGAGGCCAAACGGGATCAGGAATACCTCTGGGGCATTTATTTCACCGCCGATTTTTTGCGGGAAAAGGTGGATTCCGTTTTTTCCTCGCTGCATTTCAGCAAAATGACCCTGCCGCCCGCTTATGGCGAGGAGGTTTTCTCGGGTACCGCCGGCCAGATTTGCGCCGGGATCAACGAGCGCCTGGCCCGGTTGGACGGTGAGATAGCGGAGTTGCAGACGACCCTGACCCAAAAGGCCCTGGCGCGCAAGGCCCAGGAGGATGGACAGCCCCCGTGGTCGCCGGAGGATCTGTATCACGCGCGGGAGGAAATCCGGCGGGCCAGTTTTTATTATGACGCCCGGAAATACGCCGCCCGGACGGAAAACGACTTTTTTATCTTTGTGGGCTGGATGACCGACAGGGAGGCCGCCCGACTGGAAAAGCGAATCAGCGGCGACGACGCGGTGGTGTTTATTCAGGAAAACGAGTATGAGACCTTGCGGGTAAAACCGCCCACCAAGCTTAATAATCCGCCCTTTTTTCGGGCTTTCGAGTTTTTTGTGCGCATGTACGGCCTGCCGGCCTACGGTGAGATGGATCCCACGATTTTTGTGGCCCTGACTTACACGCTGCTATTCGGCTTCATGTTTGGGGATATCGGCCAGGGCGCGGCGCTCTTTGGCCTGGGCCTTTTCCTGCGCTACAAAAAAAACCTGCGCCTGGGGCCGATCATGAGCGTCATCGGCCTGTCCTCTATGTTTTTCGGCCTGATGTTCGGCTCGGTTTTCGGCTTTGAGTTTGAGGGGCTGTGGCTCCGCCCCCAAACCAATGTGCCAACGATATTGACCGTGTCGATCATCACCGGTATAGCCTTGATTTCCTTCTCCATGCTGCTCAATATGATCAACGCTTTCAAGCGGAAGGACTTGGCTCGCGCCGTGTTGAGCCATAATGGCCTGGTGGGGTTTGTCTTTTATATCTCTCTGCTGGCCGTCGCCTATCTGTCTATAGTCAAAAATACAGCGGTTTCCCTGGGGATCGTGGTGTTTCTGATCGTTTTGCCGCTTCTGCTGGTCGCGTTGAAGGAGCCGCTGGTCAACGCGCTGGGGAACAAAAAGCGCTGGATTCAGGAAAAGCCCGGCCTGTTCGTGTTTGAGACTATTGTCAATCTGTTTGAGGTGTTGCTAGGCTTTTTTACCAACACCATATCTTATGTCCGGGTCGGCGCTTTTGTGTTGAGCCACGCCTGCATGATGAGCGTGGTCATGCTGCTGTCTGAGAAGATCGCCGGCGGCGCTTTTTTGGTGGTAGTCCTGGGCAATCTCTTTGTCCTCGCCCTGGAGGGCCTGATTGTGGGCATTCAGGTGCTGCGGCTGGAGTTTTACGAGATGTTCAGCCGTTTTTATGACGGCTCCGGCCGGGAGTTCGCGCCCTACAAATATAATCCCCTGGAAATAAATTAATCCTTACAATCCCTGGAAATAAATTAACAAAACGGAGGATCGCGCCATGACATTTTTCATCTTTACGGTAGCCTTGCTGGTTTTGTCCATCGGTCTGCCTATCGGCTTGTACTTCGCCGGGGCCAAGACCCAAAAGCGCTTTAAGCGCAGTCTCGCCCTGAACGTCGTCGCCTTCTTTTCCCTGCTGCTTTTCGCCACGGCCTTCGCCTTTTCCGGCGCGGCCCGGGGCGCCGAGGCGCCGGCGCCCTCGGCCTTTCCGCCCGGCGGCGGCTTTGACCGGGCGGCAGGCGGCCCGGCGGCGGGCGAGCAGGATGCGGTCGCTCAAGGCTCGCTGGAAAACGGCCTGCGTTATATAGCGGCGGCGCTGTCGGTGGGCCTTGGCTCCATCGGCGCCGGCGTCGCCACAGGCAAAGCGGCTAGCGCGGCCTTGGGCGCCCTGTCGGAAAATGAGGCTATTTTCGGCAAATCCATGATTTTTGTCGCCCTGGCGGAAGGGGTCGCCGTCTACGGCCTGATCATCGCCATACTGATGCTGATGGGCTGATCTGCTGATGGGCTGATCTGCCGATGGGCTGATCTGCCCGACTGGAACGAAACGCGAGGCACAATGCGAATTTTTTTGATCAGCGATAACGCGGATACCTTGACCGGCCTGCGCCTGGCCGGTATCGACGGCGTTATCGCCCATGAGGAAGACGAGCTCAGGCAGGCGCTGGAGCAGGCTTTGGCGGAGGCGGACATCGGGATCGTGCTGATCATGGAGCGGGCCGCCCGACTGATTCCCGAAATGATTCGGGATATCCGCCTAAACCGGACATTGCCGCTGCTGGTGGAAATCCCGGATCGCCACGGCATGGGCCGTCCCGCCGATTTTGTCAGCTCCTATATTCGGGAGGCCATCGGTATCAAGCTTTAACCGAATCATTATCAGGATTTGACCAGCGTCCGGATTTGGCTGGATCATTATCAGGATTACGAGGTGAGGAAGGAAGATGAAAGTACAGGAAAAACTGGCCGCCTTTTCCCAGGCCGCTTTGAAAGAGGCGGAGGATCAGCGGTCGCGTCTGCTGGAGGAACTCCGGGCCGAGTACAACGCCGCCTGTGATAGTCTTGCCGCCCAGGCCAAAAAGGACTGCGAGGAAATTTTGCGGCGGGAGACCGCCGGCGCGGAGCAGAGCAAAAACAAGGAGATTTTGCTGGCGTCAAACGAGGCCCGCAAAGCCCTGGCCGCCCGCCGGGAGCAACTGCTCGACCAGCTGTTTGAGCGGCTGGAGCAAAAATTGGCCGCCTACGCTGTCACCGACGACTACAAGGAAAAGCTGCGGCGGGATATCGCCAGCCGGTATGACGCCTGCCACTCCCCCATGCTGGTCACCATCCGGCAGCAGGACGGGGATATTCAGGCGAGCTTTCCGGAGCGACCCGAGATTGTGTTTCAATTGAGCGACGCCGACATGATCGGCGGCTTTACCGCCCTGGTCAAGGCTCAAAACCTGCTGATCAACGAGTCGCTGCGGGAAAAGTTGAACGAGGCCCGTCAGGCGTTCATCGGCTTCAACATCGCCTGATAGGCTAATATATTTATGAGGAGACTTAAAAACCGATGGAAACAACCGGCGAAATTTACGGGATCAACGGCCCGGTATTGCGGGTGATCAACTGCGACGATTTTCATATGTCCGAAACGGTCTACGCCGGGCCGGAGCGTCTGGTAGGCGAGGTCATCGGCATCAAAAAAGGGTTGAGCGTCGTACAGGTTTTTGAGGACACCTCGGGGCTGGCCCCCGGCGGGGAGGTGCGGGGCACCGGCAAGCCTTTTTCTGTCACCCTGGGTCCCGGTATCCTCGCCAATATCTTTGACGGCATTCAGCGGCCGCTGAAAATGATCGAGCGGGCCGTAGGCCCTTTTATCGCCAGAGGCGTTCATGTGTCCCGCCTGGATCAGGAACGTCTCTGGGAAACCGAGCTCCTGGTCAAGGACGGCGATCCCCTCCTGCCGGGCATGGCCATAGCCCAAACCCGAGAGACGCCGGTGATCCTCCACAAAGCCATGGTGCCGCCGGGCCTGCGGGGGCGGGCGGCCCAGGTCAAGCCCAGCGGCCGCTATACAGTCGCCGATACCTTGCTTACCCTGATCGACGACGCCGGCCAGGCCCATGAGCTGCGCCTGTGCCAGGAATGGCCCATCCGCGTCCCCAGGCCCGTCGCGGCGGTCAAGCCCGTCTCCCGGCCCCTGATCACCGGCCAACGAGTCATCGACACACTCTTTCCCATTGGCAAAGGCGGTATGGCCGCCCTGCCCGGCGGCTTCGGCACAGGCAAAACCATCACCCAGCATCAATTCGCCAAATGGTCGGACGCCGACATCATCATTTATATCGGCTGCGGCGAGCGGGGCAACGAGATGACTCAGGTGCTGGAGGATTTCTCCGGCTTGCAGGATCCCCGTACCGGCAGCCTGCTGATGGACAGGACGGCGCTGATCGCCAACACCTCAAATATGCCTGTGGCGGCCCGGGAGGCCAGTATTTACACGGGTATTACCATAGCGGAATATTATCGGGACATGGGCTATCATGTGGCGATCATGGCGGATTCCACCTCTCGCTGGGCGGAGGCCCTGCGGGAACTGTCCGGCCGCCTGGAGGAAATGCCCGCCGAGGAAGGCTTCCCGGCCTATCTGGCCTCCCGGCTGGCCAGCTTTTATGAGCGGGCGGGCGAGGTGGAGACCCTGGATCATAGCGAGGGCTCGGTGACGATCATCGGCGCCGTCTCGCCCCAGGGCGCCGACTTCTCGGAGCCGGTGACGCAAAACACCAAGCGGTTTGTCCGCTGCTTTTGGACGCTGGATCGCAACCTGGCATACGCCCGGCATTTTCCGGCCATCCAATGGCTTACCAGCTACAGCGAGTATCTGGACAATCTGGCGCCGTGGTACAGGGAAAACGTGGGTGAGCATTTTACCGACCATCGGGCCGAGATCTTAAAGCTGCTGAATCAGGAAAGCGAGCTGATGGAAATCGTCAAGCTGATCGGCGCCGACGTGCTGCCCGACCCGCAAAAGCTGATCCTGGAAATCGGCCGGGTGATCCGCCTGGGCTTTGTCCAGCAAAACGCCTATCACCCCTTTGACACCTATGTGCCTTTTGACAAGCAAATGAAAATGATGGAGGTCATCCTGCGCCTCTACGATCGCTGCCGGGAACTGGTGGAGTTGGGCCGGCCCGTGAGCCTTTTGCGGAGCGACGGGATTTTTGAGCGGGTCGTCGCCGTCAAATACAATGTCCCCAATGATAATATCGGGCTGCTGGACGCCTATTTCCAAGAGATTGACGCTTTTTACGACCGGTTCGCCGCCGCGCTTTAAGCGGTTATGAGATTCAGAGGTGAGTGTATTTATGTCTGTGGAGTACATCGGTTTCAGTGAGATCAACGGCGCCTTCGTGGCCATGGAAGGCGTCAGCGGTCACTTTTTTGACGAGATAGCGGAAATCTCCCTGCCGGGCGGCCAAAAAAAGCTGGGCAAAATCGTGGAGATCCAAGGCGATAAAGCGATTATCCAGGTATTTGACGGCACGGAGGATTTCGACCTCAATTCCGCCGTCACCAAATTGACCGGCCACCCTATGCGGATCAAGCTGTCCGAGGAAATACTGGGCCGGGTTTTTGACGGCCTCGGCCGGCCCATCGACGGCCTGGGCGAGATCTACGGCGACAGCGTCAGAAATATTAACGGCGCCGCCATCAACCCCGTCGCCCGAGTCTACCCCCGCAATCTGATCCAGACCGGTATCTCTACCATCGACGGCTGCGCCACTTTGATCCGAGGGCAAAAGCTGCCGATTTTTTCCGGCAACGGCCTGCCCCACGACCAGCTGGCCGCGCAAATCGTTCGGCAAGCCTCTTTGGGCGCCGGCTCCGCCGAGAATTTCGCCATCGTCTTCGCCGCCATGGGCGTCAAATATGACGTGGCCGATTTCTTTCGGCGCAGCTTTGAGGAATCCGGCGCCCTCAGCCGGGTAGTCATGTTCCTCAACCTGGCCAACGACCCGGTGGCGGAACGGGTCATCACCCCCCGCGCGGCCCTTACCGCGGCGGAGTATCTGGCTTTTGAGAAGGATATGCACATCCTGGTGCTGCTCACGGATATGACCGCCTACGCCGAGGCCCTGCGGGAACTGTCCTCCGTCAAAGGCGAGATCCCCAGCCGCAAGGGCTATCCAGGGTATTTATACTCGGAGCTGGCATCCCTTTACGAGCGGGCGGGCATCCTCCGGGGAGCCAAGGGTTCCGTCACGCAGATCCCGATCCTGACCATGCCCAACGACGATATTACCCACCCTATCCCGGATCTCACCGCCTATATCACTGAAGGCCAAATCGTCCTGGATCGCCGCCTACACCAGCAAAATATTTACCCGCCTATCAATATTCTGCCCTCCCTGTCCCGGCTGATGAAGGACGGCATCGGCGAGGGCTATACCAGGGCCGATCACCCCGATCTGTCCAACCAGCTCTATTCCTCCTACGCCCGGGTGGGCGAGGTCAGGGCGCTGGCCGCCGTGATCGGCGAGGACGAGTTGAGCGATTTGGACAAACAGTACATGCGTTTCGGCGCCGCCTTTGAGAGCCTGTACGTCAACCAATCCCGCCTGGACGACCGCCCCGTCGCCGAGACCCTCCGCCTGGGCTGGGAGCTTCTTGGCCTGCTGCCCCAAAAAGAGCTGGATCGGGTGAGCGCCGCTTATCTGGAACAATATTATCAGCCCCGGACAAGGAGCGATCGGTAATGGATCCCAATACCTTTCCCACCAAGGGCAATTTGATCCTGGCCAAAAATACCTTGAAACTCTCCCGGCAGGGCTATGAGTTATTGGACAAAAAAAGAAACGTCCTGATCAAAGAGATCATGGAGCTGAACGATCAGGCCAAGGCGCTGCAAAAGAAAATTGAGCAGGTATTTCAGGCGGCCTATACCTCGCTCCAAAGCGCCAATATTGAGATGGGCATACTGAATGTGGAGAGGGTCAGCCACGCTATCCCCGTGGAGACCGCCGTCCGGATCGGCTCCCGAGGCGTGATGGGCGTGGAGATCCCCATCATCGGCTACGAGAATTCCACCGCCGGCCGGCCCTTTTTCGGCTTCGCCAATTCTTCCCTGGCCCTGGATCACGCTTTCGCCAAATTCAACGCCGTCAAGGACATGATCATCGAGCTGGCGGCGCTGGAAAACGCCGCCTATCGGCTGGCCGTCAGCATCAAAAAGACCCAAAAGCGGGCCAACGCCCTGCAAAACGTGACCATCCCCAGGTTTGAGGCTTTGGTCAAGCAGATTCAGGAGACCCTGGAGGAAAGGGAGCGGGACGAGTTTACCCGGCTGAAAATGGTAAAGAAAAAATAAGAAGAAAGAAAAAAGCGGCAGAAATAAGCGCAAAATAAGCGGCGGTGGGCGGGCGATGAGCGATGGACGAGGCTGGAAAAAAATCCGGGCCGCCTATTGCAATTTGGCGGGAAAGGCGCGATAATAAGGTTATGGTCAGAGAAGGTCAAATTATTCAGGAGGTGGTCCGATGAACGCGAACCAATACACCCAAAAATCTCGGGAGGCCATTGAGGCCGCCCAAAATCTGGCTCTGGAAAATCACCAGCAGCAAGTCTCCTGCCCGCACCTGCTTTATGCCCTGCTGAGGCAAGAGGGCGGCCTGATCCCCCGGCTGCTGACCCAAGCCGGCCTTGATACCGCCCAGCTTGAGCGGGAGGCGGAGCGCCTGGTGGGCAAAATCCCCGCCGTACGCGGCTGCGAAAGTACCCTTTCCCTGGACAGCGGCCTGGCCCGAGCCTTGATCAAGGCGGAAAAAGAGGCCGCCGAGATGAAAGACAGCTATACCAGCGCGGAGCATCTTTTTCTGGGCCTTTTGGCGGCAGGCTCACCGGAAGTCCAAAACCTCCTGGGCCAGCAGGGGATTGACCGGGAGAGATTTTTGGCGGCGCTGCGGCAGGTACGGGGCCGGCAGCCCATCAACAGCGCCAACCCGGAAGACACCTATGAGGCCCTGGAAAAATACGGCCAGGATTTGACCCGGCGGGCGGGGGAGGGCAAGCTGGATCCGGTCATTGGTCGGGACGATGAGATCCGGCGGGTCATGGAAATCCTCTGCCGCCGCACCAAAAACAATCCGGTGCTGATCGGCGAGCCTGGCGTGGGCAAAACCGCCATCGCCGAGGGCCTGGCCCGGCGGATTGAGGCTGGGGACGTACCGGAGACCCTGAAAAACAAGCGGCTGATCGCCCTGGATATGGGCGCTTTGATCGCCGGCGCCAAATATCGGGGGGAGTTTGAGGAACGGCTGAAAGCTGTCCTGAAAGAGGTGTCCGACGCTGATGGCGCCGTGATCCTGTTTATCGACGAGTTGCATACCGTCGTGGGGGCGGGGGCCGCCGAGGGGGCCATGGACGCCGGCAACCTGCTCAAGCCCATGCTGGCCCGGGGCGAGCTAAAAGCCATCGGCGCTACGACCCTGGACGAGTACCGCAAGCACATTGAGAAGGATCCGGCCCTGGAGCGCCGTTTTCAGCCTGTGCTGGTCAACCCGCCCTCCGTGGCGGATACCGTCTCTATACTGCGGGGCCTGAAAGAGCGCTACGAGATTCACCACGGCGTCCGGATCAAGGACAGCGCCCTGGTGGCGGCGGCCACCTTGTCGGATCGCTATATCGCCGACCGTTTTCTGCCGGACAAGGCCATCGACCTGATGGATGAGGCCGCCGCCCGCCTGCGGACGGAGATCGACAGTATGCCGGCGGAGCTGGATGAGATTACCCGCAAAATTATGCAGCTGGAAATTGAGGAAGCCGCCCTGAAAAAGGAGACGGATCAACTCTCCCAGGCCCGGCTGGCCAAGCTGCAAGCCCAGCTGGCGGATCTGAAAACCGAGTCTCACAGCCTGAAAGCCCAGTGGGAAACGGAAAAAGAGACCATCGGCAAAAGCCGGCAGCTAAAGCAGGAGATCGAGGAAGTCAAGCTGCAAGTGGAGCGGGCGGAGCGGGATTATGATTTGGAAAAAGCGGCGGCGCTGAAATACGGGCGGCTGGGTGAGTTATCCCGGCTGCTGGAGGCGGAGGAAGCCCGTCTGGCCGCCAAGGTCAAGGGCCAGGCCATGTTGAAGGAGGAAGTGGACGAGGAGGACATCGCCGCGGTGGTCAGCCGCTGGACCGGTATTCCCCTTGCCCGGCTGATTGAGGGGGAGCAGGAGAAATTGCTGCACCTGGATCAGCTGCTGCGGGAAAAGGTCGTCGGCCAGGAGGAAGGTGTTCAGGCGGTGGCCGACGCTGTGCTCCGGGCCAGGGCCGGCGTCAAGGATCCCCGGCGGCCCATCGGCAGCTTCATCTTTCTCGGACCCACCGGCGTGGGCAAGACCGAGTTGGCCAAAGCCCTGGCCCTGGCCCTGTTTGACGACGAGCGCAGCATGATCCGGCTGGATATGTCGGAGTATATGGAAAAGCACTCCGTGTCCCGCCTGGTGGGCGCTCCCCCCGGTTACGTAGGCTACGACGAGGGCGGTCAGCTGACGGAGGCGGTGCGGCGGCGGCCTTATCGCGTCCTGCTTTTGGACGAGATCGAGAAAGCCCACAGCGACGTGTTCAATATCCTGCTGCAAGTGCTGGACGACGGCCGGCTGACGGACGCCAAGGGCCGGGTGGTGGATTTCAAAAACACGGTTATCATCATGACCTCCAACATCGGCAGCCAGGAAATCCTGGCGGCCAAAGGCGCCGACGCCGCTATCAAGGCACAGGTTACCGGCCTGCTGGGGCATTATTTCCGGCCGGAGTTCCTCAATCGGGTAGACGAGATCGTGGTTTTCCACGCCCTGGGAGAAACCCAGGTGCGCTCCATCGCCGAGCTGCTGCTACGGGATATGGAGCGGCGGCTGCGAGAGTCTGTCAGGCTTCGCCTGACTTGGACGCCGGCGGCCCTGGCGGAGCTGGCCCGGCAGGGCTACGACCCCGCTTTCGGCGCCCGACCCCTGAAACGGCTGATTCAGCAGACCGTGGAGACGCCCCTGGCCCGTTTGATGATTCAGGGCAGCCTCAAGCCCGACCAGGAGATCCGGCTGATCTGTCAGGACGGCCGGCTGCTGATCGAGGCGGTGGCAGATAACGGCGACGGCAAGTAAGGGCTTGTGAAATAATAAGATGTAGGATGCCGGGACAAGCCCGGCATGACGAACGGCCAAGCGGGTCGGCGCTGTGAGCGGCGCCGACTCGCTTGGCCGCGCCGCTTGCCGGGCCAGCGCTGGCGGCGACACTGTCGCTGGGGACGAGCGCCGTCAGCCGATATTGAGCGCCAGCAAAAAATGTCCGATGAGCAGCGCCGACGCTATCAGTAGAGGCCAGCGGGACAGCGCCTGAAACAAGGTCGCCGGCCGGCTGCCCGCCGGATAGGCCAGCTCATAAAGCATCACCGGCGTCACCAAAAGCAAAGCATACCACTGCCGCGCCAGACCGGGCAAAAACGTCCACTCCACCTGGGTGGGAAAGCCCCCAAAATAACCCCAATGATAAGCCCAGGGCAGCGCCAGCAACGCCAGCAGCGCCAGCGAAAGCAACGTCAGCAGGGGCAGCTTGCCCAGCCCCCGGCGGCCGGCCCGCCGGACGCCGACGCCCAGCCAGAGCAGGCTCAGGCTAGCCAGCAGCCCGCAGAGAAACAACGCCGCCGTCGGGCTGTAAAAAAACCGGCCAACGCTTGCCCAGCCCCACAGCTCTTGGCCAAAAAGCCGCCCCATCTCCCCCAGGCTCTGAGCCACCGCCGGATCGGCGTTCCAATACCACAGCGCCCCCTGCGCGAGCAAAAAGTAAAGGCCCAAGCCGAAAAACACCAACAAAAGACAGCGGAGAGCCAGCCCGCCAACCCGCCCAGGCCCCGTCTCAGTCTCCAGGCACTCCCGGATCAGCGCCAACAGACACAAAACGATGAGCGCTCCCCAACAAGCCCGGTAACCGCTCAAGGCCAGGACAACCAGCGCGCTGCCGGGCAGAAAGCCCCAAAAATACCGGCGGGTCAGCCACACCGCGCCGGCGCTGAAAAGCAGAGCCATCATCAGGAGATCCACATAAATGGCGGCGGTAAAACCGGCGGCCAGGGTGGGAAAGCTGGCCAGCAGGCCGCCGGTGAGCAGCGCCCCCGACCCACTCCCGATGCCCAGCAGGCCGCAGATCAGCGCCGCCGCCAGAGCTAGCGCCACTAAAGCGATCAGCCCTGTGAGCCAAGGCAAACTATAATAAGCCCCCGGCCCCTTCGCCTCCACAGCCAGCTGGCGCCAGACGCTCACTAGGCTTTCGTCCAGGCGAAACGCGCCGGGTTCGTGGCCAAGGACCTGGCCTGGAACGTAGCCGGACAGACCCTGGATCAAGGAGCGCCCATAGGGAATCAGGCCCGCCAAACAGGCGCCGGCAAAGGCCAGCCGGGTGGCGCCGCTGATCTTGCCCCACAGCGCCCCGGCCGCTTCTTCCGGCAGCAGCCGAAAATGATCGGCGCCAAACCGGCGCTGGCCGTCGCCGGCCGGCGCCCTGTCAACTCGCCCCGACCCGCTGCCGCTCAACGCCTCACCGACCGGCGCTCCGGCATCCGGCGCCGCCTCAGCTTGCCTCTCGCCGCCCGGCCGCCCGCCGCTCAGCGCCCCGCTATCCTCTCTCAGCGTCTCGCCGTCGCCGCTCACTGCCCCGTCGCCTCAGTCGCCTCAGTCGTCTCAATGGCCTCAGTCGTCTCAGTCGCCTCAGTCGTCTCCGTCGCCTCAGTCGCCTCAGTCGCCTCAATCGCCTCAATCGCCTTGGCCTTCACGCCCAGATACGCCTCCTGCACCCTGGGATCCTCCAACAACTCCTGCCCGGCGCCGGACAGGGTAATCCTGCCCGTCTCCAGCACATAAGCGTAATCCGAAATTTCCAGCGCCTGAAAAGCGTTTTGCTCCGCCAGCAGGATCGTCATACCCTGGCTTTTCAGCTCGCCGATGATCTCAAACACCTGCTGAATGATCAAGGGCGCCAGGCCCAGGGACGGCTCGTCCATCAGCAAAATTTTCGGCCGGCTCATCAGCCCCCTGGCGATAGCCACCATCTGCTGCTCGCCGCCGGACAGCGTGCCCGCGTATTGCTTGATCCGTTCCCGGATAATGGGGAAAAGTTCCTTCATTCTCTCCATATCCGCCTCAATCTCTTTCGCGTCCTTGCGCAGATGGGCGCCCATCAGCAGGTTTTCCCGCACTGTCAGATTGGCGTAAAGCCGCCGGCGCTCGGGCACCAGGCTGATCCCCTGCCCCACCACCTTGTGGGCCTCCGTCGCCAGAGGCCGGCCATCGTAAGTGATGGCGCCGCTTTTCGCTTTCAGCGCCCCGGCCAGGGCCATCATCAAGGTGGATTTGCCGGCGCCGTTGGCCCCCACCAGGGAAACCACCTGGCCCGGCGTCACCTGCATGGACACGTCCCGCAGAGCGTGAATCCGCCCGTAAAACACATTGATTCCCTCGATTTTAAGCACGCTTGTACCCCTCCCCCAGATAGGCTTTCAGCACAGCGGGATTGGCTTGGATTTCCTCCGGGCTGCCCTCGGCCAGTTCCCGGCCAAAGTTGATCACATAAAGGTGATCGCACAGCTCCATGACCAAATCCATATGGTGCTCAATCAGGAAAACAGTTAGCTTCAGGCGAACCTGAATCTCTTTGATCAATTTTGCCAAAGCGATGGATTCTTCCGGATTCATCCCGGCGGCCGGCTCGTCCAGGAGCAGCAATTCCGGCTCCAGAGCCAAGGCCCGGGCAATCTCCAGCTTGCGCTGCAAGCCGTACGGCAGGCTGCTGGCCAGTTTATCCGCCTGATCGGCGATGCCCGCCAACTCCAGATAATACGCGGCCTTTTCCCGCAGCTGCCTCTCCGCCCGCTTCACTTTATTGTCCACAAAAGGAATATTGAGAAAAAATGTCTCAGCCAGATTGTACAGGGGATTATGCAAATCCAGGGCCGTCACCACATTTTCCAGGGCGGTCAGATTCCTGAACAGCCGGATATTCTGAAAAGTGCGGGATATCCCCATTTTCACAATCTCATCCGGCGCCTTGCCGGTAATGTCCTCCCCCTTGAAGTGGACGGTGCCCCTGGTCGGCTGGTAGACGCCGGTGATCAAGTTAAACACCGTGGTCTTGCCGGCGCCGTTGGGTCCGATAATGCCCATCACATCACCGGTCTTAATGTTGAAATTCAGATCCTCTACCGCCGAGATGCCGCCGAAGCTCTTGCTCAGGTTGGCGATGGTCATGGTGATGGTCATGGCGCCGTCCCCCCCTTACTGCCGGGGCCGGTACCCACAAGGCGGCGGCAAAAGCGGATCATCCCGCTGAGGGAAATTTCCCGGTAGCCCATAATGCCCTGGGGCCTAAGTACCATAATAGCCACCAAAATCGCCCCATAAGCCACCAACCGCCACATTTCCGCCACCCGGAGCACTTCCGGCACAATGGCGAAGATCACGGCGGCGATGATCGGGCCGGTGATGCTGCCCATGCCGCCGGCCACCACCGTCGCAGTCAGCAAGGTGGATTGGACGTTGGTAAACATGTTGGGCTGAATAAAGCGGACATGATGGGCCATCAGCGCGCCGCCGACGCCGGCGCATACCGCGCTGAAAAACAAGGAACGCAGCCGCACCTTAAACAAGTTGATGCCCGCCATTTCCGCCGCGATATGATCCTCCCGGATAGCGACCGCCATCCGGCCGTAGCGGAAAAAGATAAAATTCCGGGTGAAAAAAACCACCAGCGCCAAAACGATGAAGGTCGGGAGCAAGGTGGAATAATGCGCCAGACCCGGCATACCTCTGGCGCCGCTGGTGATCGACAGATTTTCCAGCAGCACCCGGATCGCCTCGCCAAACCCCAGGGTGGCGATAGTAAAATAATCGCTGCGCAGCTTGGCCCGCAGGGTGGGAATGCCGATGACCAGGCTGGTCAGCCCGGCGATCAGCCCCGCCAGGAGCAGCCCGACGGCGAAAGGCAAGCCGTAAATCTTGGTCGCGATAGCGCAGCTATAGGCGCCGACAGCGATAAACGCCGCGTGACCCAGGGACATCAGGCCCGTAAAGCCGGTAAATACCGCCAATCCCACAGCGGAGACGGCGTTGATCATCGCCAGGATGGCGACGCTTTGATAATATGGCGAGATAAATGACAACATCCGCCGCCCTCCTTAAACTTTTTCTTCCAGGTATTTGCCGAACAGGCCCGACGGCTTGATCACCAGGAAAGCGATCAAAGCGCCAAAGCTGAACACATCCCGCAGGGTGGAGGAAATGTAGACCGAAACGAAGGATTCCAGCACCCCCAGGATAATGCCGCCGGTCACCGCGCCCGGCAGGCTGCCCAGCCCGCCGATAACCGCCGCTACGTAGGCTTTATTGGTGATCCAGCCCATATTGGGATAGGCCATATATTTTACCCCGAGAAAAATGCCGGATATCCCGGCGAAAAAGCCCGCCAGCACAAACACCAGGCCGATCACGGCCCCCAGATTTACCCCGTTGATCTCCGCTATGGCGGCGTCGTAGGACGCGGCCCGGATGGATATCCCGGTGCGGGTGCGCTGGATAAAATAATTCAAAAACCAAATCGCCACAATGGAAAAAATAATGGCGAACAGATCCATCTTGCCCAGGGAGGCCCCAAAGATGCTGATCGTGGGCACCTTAAAAACCTGGGGATAAGCCTTGTACTGGGAGCCGATAGTAGCGTAAACCATATTTTCCAAAAAAATAGAGGTACCCATAGCGCTGATCATAAAGTACAAAGGCGGCGCGTGGCGCTTGCGCAGGGAGCTGTAAGCTATGCGCTCATTGAAAAAACTGAGGGCGCCGGCGCCGGCCATGGCCAAAAACAAGGCGACACCCAAATTGACGTAGCCGGTACTCATGGCGAAATAGCCGATAAATGAGGCCAGCATTATGATCATGCCAAAAGCGAAATTGCTAAAATTCAGGATGCTGAAAATTAAGGAATACCCCACCGCCATCAGCGAGTAAATGCCGCCAATAGCCAGGCCGGTGATCAGCGTCTGAAATACTAAAGCCATAAAAAAGGGTTCCCCCTTCCCGCAAGGTAAAAGCCCTAATCAACGATGCCTCAATCAATAGCCGCGGCTATTCCCTTGTAAAAGACAAACTCGCCGTTTTGCACCGTCTCAATCACCGCCGGCTTGCCGAGGGGATTGTGGGTCTGGGGATCCATAGTCAGCTTGCCGGTCAGGACTTGCACATCCTTGCAGTTGGCGATCCAATCGGCCAATATGGCCGTATCGGTAGTCCCCGTCGCCTCGATGGCGGCCACGACGGCGTACAGCCCGTCCACCGCCAGGGGCGGATTGGGCATGACCGGCGCCCGGCCCCATTTCGCCGTGTACTCATCGACCCAATCTTTCAGGACAGGGTCGGCCAGGCTGGCGATATTCACGAAAAAGCCGCCCTCGGTGGCGTCGCCGCCCAGCTCTACCAACTCATCGCTGGCCCAGGCGTCGCCGCCCAGGAAATAGCAATCCATGCCCAGCTCCTTGGCCTGCTTCATGGCCAGGCCGGCTTCCTTCTGCATCGTGGGGATAAAGAGAACTTCCGCCCCGGCGTCCTTGATCTTGGACAGCTGAGCCTTGTACTCCAGCTCATCGGTGCGGAAGGACTCATCCGCCACGATAGTGCCGCCGCCGCCGGTGAAGGTCTCCGAGAAATACATCGCCAAATAAGTAGAGTAATCCGAGCCTACGTCTTTCAGGATGCCGGCCTTGGTCACGCCCAAATCCTGTAAGGCGAAAGTAGCCGCCACATCGCCCTGATAAGGATCGATAAAGCAGGAGCGGAAAATATACCGCAGCGCCTCGTCCTGCCCTTCCGGCACGGTCAGCTTCTCGTTGGTGGTGGTGGTGCCGATGGCGATAACGCCGGCTTCCTCAAAAACGGCGGCGGCCGCGATGGCCACGCCGGACTGGGCGGGGCCTATGACGGCGATGACGCCGTCGTTGACCAAACGGTTGGCCACATTGACACCCTCAGCCTGCTCCGCCTTGTTGTCATAGGCGATGAGCTGCAAAGGCCGGCCCAGCACGCCGCCATCGGCGTTGATCTTCTCAATGGCCATATCCAGAGCGTTTTTCTCCGCCTGGCCCCACAAAGCGGAGCCGCCGGTCAGAGCTACCTCATGGCCGATCTTGATGGGCTCGGCGGCGCCTGTCCCGCCGGAAGAAGCGCCGCCGCCAGAGGCCGCGCCGCCGGCGGTTCCGCCCCCACAGGCCGCCAGTGTCACCAGCAACAGCGTCAACAATAAGACAGCTACCAATCTTTTCCCTTTTTTCATGAAATAACCTCCCCTTCAACACAATCCAAATTTACTAAATTCTGCGTCTCTCGCGATTTTCCTGCTTTTTCTCCCGATTTTTCCATCGCTGTATTTCACTGTATTTCACTGTATCTCGCTGCCTCTAGCGCGCCGCTCTCTTTTATCACTTCTTTTAGCGCCTTTTTTACCCCTTTTTTATTACTGTAAAATTCGGTCAAACTCATGGTGGATTATCTATTTTTTTATGATATGATAGTTATGGCCCGGGAGGTGGGCAATATTTTGTATGATCTGGTTTTAAAAAACGGCCTGGTGGTGGATCCGGGCAATCGTATCCTGAGCGAGCTGCGGGTTGGCGTCGACGGCGGCCGGATTGTCCGGGTGACCGCCGAGCCGATCAAGGGCCGGCGGGAGCTTGACTGCGGCGGCCTGGCGGTGGCGCCGGGTTTTGTGGATATCCACGCCCATGAGGACAAATTGACGGCGGACGGCGATATCGAGCCGGTGATCACCCAGCGGTTGCTGCGCCAGGGCGTCACCACCTTTATCGGCGGGCAATGCGGCATCGGCCCGGAGGACGAGGATATTTACCGGCAGGCTTACGACCAAACTGGACAGCCGGTCAATTGCGCCCTGCTCACCGCCCACGGCAGCCTGCGCGAGCTGGCCGGCGCCGAGGACAAATACGCCCCCGTCAGCGACGGGCAGCTCGGTATCATGGAACGGGCGCTGCGGGCGCGGCTGGCGGCGGGCAGCTACGGCCTGTCCTTTGGCATCCGCTATATTCCCGGCATGGATCAAAGGGAGCTGCTGGCCCTGACCCGCGTCGTTCGCCTTTATGGCGGTATCGTAGCCGCCCATATCCGGGATGACTGCGCCGCCGCCCCGGCCGCCGCGGCGGAATTTCTGGAGGCCGGCCGGCAGACCGGCGCCCGCCTGCAAATCTCCCATATCGGCAGCATGGCCGGCTTCGGGCAGATGGGACGGGTTCTGGCTCTGATCGACGACGCCGCCGCCGAGGGCGTTGATGTCATGGTGGACTGTTATCCCTACAACGCCTTCTGCACATATATCGGGGAAACGACTTACGACGGGGATTTTCTGGCCAATTACGGCAACGATATTACCAAGATCGAGATTACCGACGGCGAGTACCGGGGCCGGATCCCCTCCCTGGAAGTATTTCAGCGGATCCGGCGGGAACATCCGGAATATCTCACCGTGGCCCATGTGATGCTGCCGGGGGAAATCGATATGGCCCTGCTCCATCCCCGGGTGTTGCTGGGCAGCGACGGCATTCTGGTAAATGGCGCCGGCCATCCCAGGGCCGCCGGGGCTTTCCCCCGCTTTATCCGGCAATATGTGACGGAGCGTCGGTTGCTGAGTTTATATCAGGCCATTGAGAAAATGTCCTGGCTCGCCGCCAATCGCCTCGGCCTGCCCAAGGGCCGGCTCAGTCCGGGCTGGGACGCGGATCTGGTAGTCTTTGACCCGGCGAGAATCAGGGACAACGCCACTTACAGCGAGCCGGGCCTTTTATCAGCCGGTTTCAAATACATCATCCTGGGCGGCAAAATAGCGGTGGAGGACGATGTGACGATAGACGGCAGGCTGGGCCGCGCGCTGTTGAGACAACGATATTGACAATATTGATAATATCATCTACAATATTGACAATCAACATTATCGACAATATTAATGGGAGGTTAAAAAAATGACTGAAAAAATCAATGTGGGTATCGTCGGTTACGGCAATCTGGGTAAAGGGGCGGAAAAGGCAATCAAGCGCAATCCGGACTTCCGCCTGGTATCTATCTTTTCCCGCCGGGGAGCGGGCAAGGGCGAGGGGGATGTGGCCATCGCCGATTACAAGGACTTGGCCAATTACCAGGGGAAAATAGACCTGATGCTGATGTGCGGCGGCTCGGCCACGGACTTGCCGGAGCAGGTGCCCTGGGTGGCGCGGTGGTTCAATACGGTGGACACCTTTGACACCCACGGGAAAATCCCGACCTATTTCGCGAAAGTGGATCAGGCCGCCCGGCAGGCGGACAAGCTGTCAATGATCTCCACCGGCTGGGATCCGGGCCTGTTTTCCCTGGCCAGGGTTCTCTTTGCTTCCGCTTTGCCCACAGGTATAAACAATACTTTTTGGGGCAGGGGCGTGAGCCAGGGGCACAGCGACGCGCTACGGCGGGTGGAAGGGGTGCTGGACGCCAAATCTTATACCATCCCGCTGGAAAGCGCCTTGGAAGCCGCCAGCGCCGGGACGGGCAAGGAATATACGCCCCAGCAAAGCCATAGCCGGGAATGCTATGTAGTCGCGGCGCCGGATAGCGACCTCCGCGTGATTGAGGAAAAAATCCTGACCATGCCGGAATATTTCGCCCCCTATGATACCCGGGTTTATTTTGTCAGCCAGGAAACCCTCAATCGGGAGCACGGCGCTCTGCCCCACGGCGGGCGGGTGATCCGGGCCGGGATCGCCGGGGAAGACAGCCGGGATCTGATGGAGTTGCGCCTGACCCTGGAAAGCAACCCGGAATTCACCTCCAGCGTAATGCTCTGCTTCGCCCGCGCGGCTTGGCGGCTTTACCGTGAGGGCCGGCGAGGCGCGGTAAGCCCGCTGGACGCGCCGATTGGTTATCTCTCTCCCCGGGACGGGGAAACGCTGCGCCGGGAATCCCTCTAAACAAAGCGCGATATTCCGGTCGTACATAATATTGTCGCGCCTAATATTTTAGTATCTAATATTCAGGAGGTACACGCGCATGGATATCTTTGCCGGCTTGCCCCGGGTGCCGCTGCTTTTTTCCCCCACCCCGCTGCACCGGGCTGACAATCTGTCGGGGGATTTGGGCATATCCCTCTGGCTGAAACGGGATGATCTCACCGGACCCGGCGCTTTCGGCGGCAACAAGATGCGAAAGCTGGAATTTTTGCTGGGCCAGGCCAAGGCGGCTGGCGCCGATTATGTCTTTACCTTCGGCGCCACCCAATCCAATCACGCCATGCAAACCGCCGCCGCCTGCGGTCGCTGCGGCTTAAAGGCCGTGCTTTATCTGGTCGCGGTGGTAGAGCCGGACGCCGCCGATCTCCGGGGCAATATGCTGCTGGACGCGCTTTTTGGCGCGGAGACCCATATTGTCCATCTCCAAGCGGGGGAAACGGAGGATGACGGCAACCAGCGGGCTTTACTGCTGGCCCGGAAGCAGATCGCGGAATTGACGGCCCAGGGCCACCGCTGCGTCGAGATCCCCATCGGCGGCGCCAACCCCGTCGGCAGCCTGGGCTTTGCCGCCGGCTATCTGGAGGTTCAGGGGCAGCTGAAAAGCATGGGCGAGCCGCCTTTTGACTATCTCTACCATTCGACCGGCAGCGCCGGCACCCTGGCCGGGCTACTGGCCGGGCAGGCCCTGGCCGGGGGCGGCGAAAAAATCATGGCGGTCTGCGCCAGCCCCAAGATCCTCGATACCTACACTGCCCTGGCCCTGGGTCTGGGGCGGGAAACTCTGGACTGCCTGTGGCAGGCGGTAGGGAGCGCGAAGGACAACAAGGGCGAAAAGGACGGAAAGAACCAAAAGGACGAAAAGGGCGCTGGTCTCCCAGCCGCCCCGCCGCCCATCAGGGAAAACGGCTTCGCGATCCTGACCGATTTTGTCGGCCCCGGCTACGAGATCCCCACCCCCGAATCCACGGCGGCCTTGAGAACCCTGGCCCGGCGGGAGGGCGTGACCTTAGACCCGGTCTATTCCGCCAAGGCGTTCGCCGGCTTGCTGCGACACGTCCAAACCGGGCGAATAGCGCCCGGCGCCAGGGTGTTGTTCTGGCACACCGGCGGCTCCGCCTCTTTATTCGCCGAGCCGGCCATCGTAGGGGATCTCAGATAAAGAATTCGATCAGGCAAACGAACTATAAAAAACCCTAAAAAAAGAAACTTCCCCGCCTCCGTTCGCGAGCAGTAACGGCGGGGAAGTTTCTTTATATCAGATTAACCCAATCCCTGCGGTTGTACAGAATCCTGACGATATCCACAAGCCGCCTCTGTTCATTCACTCTGTCCATTGGCAAGCTCGCTCCGAATTTCGTCCATCACCTCATTAAGCGGGCGTTTGCGGCCCTGACGGATCGCTTCCTCTCCTTCGTCCAACAGCCGGTAAAGCTCCAATTTGCCGGCCAGCATCTCATAGGTCGCGATGCTCATGACCGCCAAATCTCCTTGCCCGTTCTTTGTGATGAATACAGGCTCGCGGTTTTGATGGCAGAACGCTGATATATCGTTGTAGTTATTTCGCAAATCCGTACTGGATTTAATACTAGGCATCCTCATCATTCTCCTTTCACTTCTGCATATATTATACATGAATTTCTTTAGAGCATCAACAGAGCATCAATAACTCAATAACACATTCATAAAGTCGATTTTCCTGTTTTTATTGTAAATAGCCGCGTAATCCGTTATAATTTAATCATTATATAAATCGCGGGATGAGGGAACGCTTGTTGAAAGGGGGCTTTGATATGGCCGCCGTCATGCATACCGTATACGCTGCCTGCTTGCTTGTAGGCGTTCTCTTCAGCGCGCTTTCATTGCTGGCGGGCAATCTTTTGAGCGGCTTGGATTTTGACTTCGATTTCGACTTTGACCTCGATTTTGGTCTTGGCGCCGCGTTGCCTTTAAAGCCTTTTACCTGCATAGCGTTTATCGCGGTTTTCGGCGGCGCCGGCCTGATTTTGGAGACCCTCCTGCCGCCGCTTTTTTGCTTGTTGTTTAGCATAGTCGCCGGCCTCGCGGCTTCCGCCATTCTTTATCGCTTCGTTTATCTCAAGCTCAAAAGCTTTGAGACCACCGCGCCAAGGGAGGAAGACGCTTTGATGCTACGGGCCTGGGTGGTGGAAACCATTCCGCCGGGAGGCTTCGGCAAGATATCTTATACCTTGGAGGGCAATATTCTTTCCGGCGCCGCCAAGGAAAGGAAGCCTGGCCAGGGCATCGCCAAAGGCTCGGAGGTTTTCATCGTGTTGATTCAGGATAATATCTACTATGTTTATGAGGATTTGCAATTTTTAGCGGCCAAATAAAGCGGTCAAATAAATCAGAAGCAGGAGGTAAACGGCAATGAGCAATCCCATCATTATCGCGGCGGTGGTTCTGGGCGTTCTCGCTCTGTTGATTATCGGTATTTTATCCATGTGGCGCAAGGTGCCACAGGATAAGGCTCTCGTCATTACCGGCCTGAAAAAAAGGGTTATTTCCGGCGGCGGCGGTCTGGTTGTGCCCCTTTTGGAAAGAACCGACGCTATCAGCTTAGAGAATATGCAAATTTCCGTAATCGTCAGAGGGCTGACCTCTACCGGCGTGGATATCGAGGTTGGCGCGCTGACCATTATTAAAATCAAAAATGTCACGGAGAAAATCTTAGCGGCGATGGAGCAGTTCAATACCGGCGATATCACGGGAACCATCAGAAATATTACCGAAACGTCAAAAGAGGTATTGGAAGGCAAGCTGAGAGAAATCTTGTCCGGTATGACCGTGGAGGAGATTTATCAAAACAGGGAGAAATTCGCTTCCTCCGTGCAGGAGGTGGCGGCCAAAGAGCTGGAGGATATGGGCCTGGAAATCAAGGCCTTCACCATCAAAGAAATCAAGGACGACCAGGGCTATCTGGATTCCCTGGGCAAAAAGCAGGTGGCCGAGGTGAAGAAAAACGCTTTGATCGCTGAATCAAACGCCTTGCGGGAGCAAGAGATCACTATCGCTCAAAATGCCCGGGAAACAGCCATAAAAACGGCGGAGCTACAAAAAGAAACGGCTATTCAGCTGGCTATCGCCAAGCAGCAGGAGCAGGAATCCCAGGCTGAAGCGGACATTAAGATCGCCAATGCCACCAAGGATAAAGATTTGATCGTTTTATCCAATATGGAGGCCACCCAAAAGAAGCAGGCTATGGCTGACGTCGCCTACCAGATCGAAAGTAACCGGGTGCAAAAGGAGATCATCGCCACCCAAATGGACGCTCAGTTGGTACAGGAAGAAAAAAACGTCGAGCTGACGAAGGCCCAAATGGAGGTGCAGCGTACCAGGGAAGAGCAGGAAACCACAGTCGCCAAGCAAAAAGCTTTGCGCCGTCAGGAGGAACTGAATTCAGAGGTTCAAAAAGAGGCGGAGGCCCAGGCGGAAAAAATCCGCACCATGGCCGATGCCGAGGCTTATCGCCGCCAAAAGGAAGCGGCGGCCAGAAAATATGAGGATATCGCCAAGGCGGAGGCTGAAGCCGCCAAGCGCAAGCTGGAAGCGGGGGCGGAAGCCGAGGCGGTAAAAGTCAGCGGTTTGGCGGAGGCTCAGTCTACCGA
Source organism: Peptococcaceae bacterium (assembly GCA_031265035.1). Lineage (GTDB taxonomy): Bacteria > Bacillota > Peptococcia > DRI-13 > UBA5745 > JAISDE01. Next base: position 27,471 of record JAISDE010000169.1, read on the forward strand.
AGCTATCGGCAAAGCCAAAGCGCAGGCCATCCAGGCGGAAGGCTTGGCGGAGGCGGAGGTTATCCGGGAAAAAGCCTTCGCCGAGGCTGAGGCGAAACGTAAACTGGCGGAAGCGTATAAAGAATACGGCGAAGCGGCTATGATGGAAATGGTGGTCAAGGTGCTACCCGAGATTACCGGCTCTATTACCCAGGCCATCGCCGAGCCGATGAGCAAAATCGGCCAGATTACCATTGTGGATTCCGGCGACGGCGCGAAAAGCGTAGCCAAGGTGGCGGGCTATTCCGCCGAATTGCTGACCCAAGTTCCGGCTGTGGTGAAGACTGTCGCCGGCATCGACCTGCAAAGCTTGCTGAGAAACGTGGTCAATAATGTGGAGCTGCTCAAGGATAAATCCGGCGAGGGCCTAAACGATAATGATTAACAATTTGGCATTGCTAAGACAGGAAGGATTAAAGGCTTTAAACAACAAGTTGGGAGCCGCTGGAACCGTCATTTTTATCCGGCAGTTTGAGAATGGCTACGGAGATTATACCAATGAACGAGAAATCAAACTAAAAGACGTTACGCTTAACGATATTGTTTCGAGTATTAGAAAGCGCAAAGTCACAAAATAGTCTTCCGTATAACCGAACATTTTCAGAACGATGAGCCAATTCCTCTATATGCGTATCATTGGTGCCACAGCAGCCACCAAAAATTCTCAACGGAAAAACCTTGTGCAAGGCTTCAAAATCATCGGCTAAATCTCGCGCCGTTGTGGTTCGCAATTCGATACTGTTATCCAATCTTTACCACTACTTTCTCATCTCCAAAACGGTCACGCCCTCGCCGCCCTCGTCGTAGCCGCCGGGCCTGGCGCCGCTGACCAGCGGATGCTTGGCCGCCATCTCCCGGATGGCCTTGCGCAGGGCGCCGGTGCCCTTGCCGTGGATAATCCTTACCTGGGCCAGGCCGGCCAGATAGGCGTCGTCCAGGTATTTTTCCGCTTCCTCCAGCGCGTCTTCCAGGTATTTTCCCCGCAAATGCAGCTCCGGGCTGATGGTTCTGGCCTTGCCAGCCCCCAGGCCGGCGTGGCCGCTGGCGGCCAGACCGCGGTCATGGCCGCCGCGGTCGCGGCGACCCTCGCCGTACTCCGGCTTTTCCTCCGTCAGAAGCTCCAGATCCCGGCGACTCACCGTCAGCCTCATGACGCCGGCCAGCACCGGCACCTCGTCCTGGCTGTTGGCCCGGCCCAAAACCTGCCCTTTTTGCCGCAGCCGCCGCAAATACACCAGATCCCCCGGCGCCGGCTCCCAGTCGGCGGCCGCGCCTGCCCCGGCGCCGGCCTGGCGCTCCAGCCGCTCATACAGCTTGTTTTCCTGGCGGCGCAAATCCTCCTTGACCTTGATCGCCGCCTGCTCGTCCCCGGCCTGAATGTTCTGGAGGCCGGCCTTGCGCATTTTCCGGATCTCTTTCAGCCAGCCGTCGCTCTCTTTCCTGGCCTCGGCCAGCAATTCCAGGGCTTCCTCCCTGGCGTCCTCCAAGATTTTGGCCGCCCGCTGCCGGGCGTCCTCTTTCTTTTTCTCGATCCACGCCAGCGCCCCCGCCGCCTGCTTCCGCAAAACCGTCGCTTCCCGCCGCTCTTTTTCCGTCAGGATCTGGTTGGTCTCCAAATCGCTGATCAAACGGGCTGTTCGGGCCGCCTCCTGAGACTGAAACGCCTTGGCGCTCTCCACGATCCCGGGATCCAGGCCCAGGCGCAGGGAGATCTCAAAGGCGTTGCTGCGGCCCGGTATACCCATCATCAGCCGGTAGGTGGGCCGCAGGCTCACCGGGTCAAACTCCACGCTGGCGTTTTCCGCCCTGGCGTGGCTGGCGGCGAAGCTTTTCAGCTCGCTGTAATGGGTGGTGGCCACCAGCTTCGCCCCGGCGGCCACCAGATGCTCGATCACCGCCATAGCCAGGGCGGCGCCCTCCGCCGGATCGGTGCCGGCGCCCAGCTCATCCAGCAGTACCAGGCTCTCACTGTCCGCCTGGGCCGTGATGGCGATAATATTGGTCATATGGGCGGAAAAGGTGCTGAGGGACTGCTCAATGCTCTGCTCATCCCCGATATCCGCGTAAACCCGCTGAAATACCGCCAGCTCTGTCCCGTCCTCCGCCGGCACATACAGGCCCGCCTGGGCCATCAAGGTCAGCAGGCCGATGGTCTTCAGTAGCGCCGTCTTGCCGCCGGTATTGGGTCCGGTCACGACGATAGCGTCAAAATCCCGGCCCAGCTCCACGGTCACCGGCACCACCCTCCCCCGGATCAGGGGATGACGGGCCTGACGCAAAAAAATACGGCCCGCCTCATTGATCGCCGGCCGGCCCCAGTCGCCTCGGGCGCTGAGTTTTCCTTTGGCCAAAGCGAAATCCAGCCGGGTCAGCCCCTCCCGGGTCAGAGCCAACTCGTCGCCGCAAGCCGCCGTCTGCTCCGTCAGCTGCCGCAGAACGCGGATGACCTCCGCCCGCTCCAGAAGCTCGCATTGCCGCGTCTCCTGGTTGATCTCCACCACCGGTAGCGGCTCCACAAAAATCGTGGCGCCGCTGCCAGACTGGTCATGGACAATGCCGGGCACCTGCTGCCGGTACTCCAGCCGCACCGGCAGGACATAACGATCACCCCGGATAGAGACGATGGGGTCTTGCAGGTATTTCCCGATCTCCGGATTGCGCACCATCGCCTCCAGCTTTTCCTTGGCCTTGCCCCGCAACGCCCGCAGCCTGGCCCGCAGCTTGGCCAGTTCCGGCGTCGCCCGATCCGCCACTTCCCCTTCGCCGGTGATCGCCTTGGCTATAGCCGCCTCCAACCGAGGCAAAGGGTGCAAGCCTTCGCTCATTTCCCGCAGCGCCGGAAAGGGCAAGGTGGTATCCTGAAAAAATTCCCGAATCCGCCCGGCCGCCCGCAGCGTATCCAAAAGCAGCAAAAATTCCGGCGCCTCAATGACGCCGCCCAGGGCCGCCTTTTTTTCCAGCGGCCGCAAGTCATGCACCCCGCCCAGGGAAAAGGTAGGGTGCAGACGCAGCAATTCCTTCGCCTGCCCCGTCTCGTCCAAAGCCAGATTGATGGCGTAAGCCGCCGTCAGGGGACGGGCGGCGGCGGCCAGCTCTTTACCAGTAGCCGTGTCGGCGCAATCTGTCAGAAACTGGAGGATCCGGTGATACTCCAGCTTCGTCAATACCCTATCTTCCATTGTCCAGCGGCTCCATTTCCTTTTTGTCCACACAAACCCCGTCGATAAACTCTAGGCGGACGACGTAAGCCGGCCGGTGGGTCAGGGCCTGATAATCAAAGTTGTCGAAGCTCCGGCAAAAATGGCGCAAAATCACGCCAATAACCGAGCCATGGGTGCCGATCAGGATATTTTGCCCCGCCGCCAAAAGATCCAGCAAGGCGGCCACACTGCGCTTTTCCGTATCCGCCAGGGAATCGCCGCCAGGCAGCCTGTATTGGAAATCTTCCCATTGCCGTTGGCTGTAAAGCTGAAACTCTTCCTCCGGCAGCCAGGTATCGGCCACCTTCCTTTTCCGGAACGCCTCGATCACTTCCACCGCCGCCTCTTGCCCGGCCGCTACGGCGACGGTTTCCCGCAACCGCCTGTAAGGGCTGGCATAGAAACCGTCCAAAAACAGCAGCGAAGAATCCGCCAGCCATTTTTTCACCTGCTCTTTGCTCCTGAAGGACAACGGCCATTCCCGATCGTCGGCGGGCCGCTGATCATCCCGGCCCTGCCGCAGCAAATACACGCTGGCTCGCCGCTCCGTCAGCCACGCCTCCACTTTTTCCAGCAGGCGTTGGTAAAGATCCGGGCGCAGATCCTCCGCGGTGATTTCCCCCTGAAATAGCCAGCTTTTTCTTTTGGTCGCCGGATCTCCCGTCAGACTTATGATGTTAGCGAAAAACAAGCTGCCGTAGCTGGGCTTCCCCCGCCGCAGCAGACCGCATTCGCAAACCGGCCAAAGATGATAATCCGCCGCCCCGGTTTTCTCCCGCAATACGCGATCCGCCGCCCCGGCAGCCGTCTCTCCCGGCGCGATGGCCCCGCCGGGAAAGGCCAGGGTATTCGCCTGCCCCTGCCGCACATACAACCATTCCCGCCGGTACTTGACGACGATCACCACAAAGTCCGCCGGCGGCGGCGGGGCCGGCGAGCCGGCGCCCACCGGGGCCGCTCCCTCGACTGGCCCCGACCCGTCGATACTTGTCTCCGGCCGCCTGGGATAAAATAAAATCCCTTCCTGTAACATTAGCTCCACTTCTCCTGACTGTTTTGCCGCCGGCCGCCCCTGATCCTAAGCCGGCCCCCGGCTGTGGCCGGCGCCGCTCCCCGCGCCAGCCAGCCGCCGGTCGCTGCCCAAATCCTTATTGCTTGTCCAAAATAGCGGCCAACGCCTCGTAATCCCGCCTGACCCGCAGCAACTCACTGGCCAGGTTGAAGGCCGTCAGCAGCGCCAGATTTTTAGCGTTCAGCCCGGGGCAGCGACCGCTCAGATAATTCAACTGCTCGTTGAGAAAACCGCCGGTTCCCTGGATTTCCGCCGCGGTCCCTTCCCCTTTGACCGTAAAGGTTTCGCCCAGCAACTCCACCTGGACGCGGTTTTCCTGTGTCATGGCTGCCGCTCCTTCCCTCTTACGTCTTACATCCTTGCATCTTACGTCTTACATCTTAAATCATTACATCATTACATCTTATGTCTTACATCTTTATTACGTTTTACCGCCCCCGGATCGCCCCGCCAAAGGCTTGGGCCAAATCCCGCTCAATGCGCTGATGCAACTCGTCAATTTCCTCGTCCCGCAGGGTGCGCTCATCGGACTGCCAGGTCAGGGCAAAGGCCAGGCTTTTTTGTCCCTTGCCCAACTGGTCGCCCTGATACTCGTCAAACAG
>JAISDE010000220.1 GCA_031265035.1 Peptococcaceae bacterium
GCGGAGGGGTGGCTAAAAATGGCAACGGACGCTTCCCAGACTAACTTCCACCAATTTTCCTAGTTTCAGAGTAACTTCCACCCCCTAGTCCACACTGGAACTTACTTTGGGAATTTACCGATTGCAACGTTGCGGCATTTTACAGCAATTTTATTTGTTCCCGGCGGAAAAAAGGCATATAATAGAGATCAGGCCCCGACAAAAGCGACAAGGAGAAAGAGAGAATATGACACCTGTTTTGCCCGCTTATCCGGTTATGCCGCCGGTCAGACCGGATATTCGCCTGGTAGCCATCGATCTGGACGATACGATGCTCCGGGAGGACTGCACCATATCAGAACGCTGCCGGCAGGCGATCCAAAACGCCCGGGCGGGCGGCGTAGCCGTGACCATCGCCACCGGCCGCATGTATACCGCCACCCTGCCCTATGCCCGAGAGCTGGCGATTGATATACCGCTGATCACCTACCAGGGGGCGATGGTCATAATGACCGACGGGCGGCTGATCAGCCACCGTATCCTGGATCAAGCCCTGAGCCTGGAATTGCTGGACTTCCTTTTGCCTTATGGGCACCATATTAATATGTATATCAAGGATCAGATATTTATTGAGAACGCTTCCCGGGAGGCCAAAAAATATGGCGCCCGCACCGGGGTTTATCTCCAACTTGTGCCTGGTTTGCGGGCATTTTTGCTCTCCCTTGGCGGCGGGGTCACAAAATTCACCATGGCGGCCACGGCGGAAGCGCTGCTTCAGGTAAAGCGTGATGTGGACGACCATTTTCGGGGGCGAATATGGACGGTTCTCAGCCGGCCGACTTTTTTGGAATTTGGCCGGCCGGATGTCAACAAGGGCATAGCTTTGGCGGATCTGGCCAAAGATATGGGGATTGACAGGGAACAGGTTATGGCTATCGGCGACAGCCCCAATGACCTGGAGATGGTGACCTACGCCGGTTGGGGGATCGCGATGGCCAACGCCGAGGATTGCGTGAAGGAAAAGGCCCGCTGGGTCACCGCCTCCAATGAGGAGGATGGGGTAGCGATAGCCTTGGAGATGTTGGTAGCGCGCTGAGAGGCCGCGGCGGGATTTGGGCGGCGGCAGAAAAGAGGTCAGGATGAGCAGGCAAAACAACCCGCCGGCAGGGGAGGAACCCATCGGGCCGGACAAAAGTGCCGACATTATGGACGTTTGGATCATCACCGGCCAGTCCGGCGCCGGCAAAACCAATGTACTGCGGATACTGGAGGATTGGGGTTATTTCTGCATCGACAACCTGCCCCCGGCGCTGCTGGCCAAAACCGCCCAGATGCTGCGGGAGGCCGGCGATGTCAAGCAGGTCGCCCTGGGCGTGGACGTGCGCAGCCGCCGCTTTTTTGACAGCCTGCTACCGGCGCTGAGCGAAATGGCCCTGGTAGATGGGCGTCCCCGCATCCTTTTTCTGGACGCGGATACCGCCACTTTGGTCAAGCGCTTCAAGGAGACCCGCCGCCGCCATCCGATGGCTTCGGAAGGTATGCTACTGGACGATATCCAGATGGAGCGCAAGCGTCTGGAATCCATGCGGGAGCGGGCGGATATCATTATCGACACCACCAGCCTGAAGCCCAAGGAACTCAAAGAGGTGCTGGAGCGGCGGATTTTCCTGGGTCAAGGCAAGAATCAGTTCCAGGTGCAAATAGTTTCCTTCGGCTTCAAATACGGCGTGCCCTGGGACGCCGATTTGCTGATGGATGTCCGCTTCCTGCCCAACCCGCATTATATACCGGCCCTGCGCCCTTTCACCGGCTTGGACGCGCCGGTGCGGGATTATGTTATGGGGCATGAGGTTTCCCAGGTATTTTTTGAGAAATTTTCTCAAATGTTGCTTTACCTGATCCCCAAGTACATTGAGGAAGGCAAAAGCAGTCTGGTGGTGGCCATCGGCTGCACCGGCGGGCAGCACCGCTCCGTGACCCTGGCGGAGAAGCTGTACGCTTCCCTGCTGGCGGCAAGCGTCAACGCCGCCGTCAGCCATCGGGATATCGCCAGAGGCAAAGAAAGCCAGTAACTTTTGGTTAGGACTCGTCCTTAGGACGAGTCCTTAACCCCCATCCTATCCCGGCAGGAGCGGTGCGCCATGGCAGACAAAGCCCCTTTTTCCCTGCGGACAAAATTGGAATTAGCCCGGCTCTACCCCGTGAAGGAATGCTGCCGGCTGGCGGAACTGGCGGCCATCGCCCGGCTGGACGGCGCCGTAACCGTCGCCAGCGGCGGCGGCGTGGGTTTTTATATCGCCACGGAATCCTCGGCGGCGGCCAGAAAGGTTTATCGCTTGTGGAAAGATTGCTTCGCCCTGGAGGGCGAGCTGACGGTCAAGCGGCAAAACCGGCTGAAACGCCATATGCTGTACTGCATCCAGATGCCGCCTTCCCCGGCGATACCGGCGGCGCTGCAAGCCCTGGGGATTCTTTCCCGGAGCCGGGCAATCGTCCCCGGCGTCAAGAAAAGCCTGATAAAAACCCAATGCTGCCGGCGCAGTTACTTGCGGGGGGCGTTTTTGGCGTCCGGATCGGTGAGCGGCCCCGACAGCAATTATCATCTGGAAATCAGCGGGGTCAATGAGGAATTGGCCCATGATTTAGCCGCCATCATCAACCGTTTTCCCGATCTGGGGGCAAAGATCAGCCGCCGGAAGCAATCCTTTATGATTTATCTCAAGGACAGCGACCAGATCGCCGACTTTCTCGCCCTGGCGGGCGCCCACGGCAGTTTGCTGGAATTTGAGAATACCCGCGTGATGAAAGGTATGAAGAATCAGGTAAATCGTTTGGTCAATTGTGAGACCGCTAATCTGTGCAAAACCGTGGACGCCGCCCTGCGGCAATTGGATAATATTCGGCTGATCGACGCCGCCATCGGCTTGGACAACCTCAGCCCGCCGCTGCGGCAGATTGCCCGGCTGCGCCTGGAGAACCCGGAAATCAATCTGAAGGAACTGGGCGAGATGTTGCTGCCGCCGATAGGCAAATCCGGCATCAACCACCGGCTGCGCAAAATTGAGGAAATCGCCCGCCCCCTGCGGCCGCGGCGGCCGTAGCCGTCGCCGCCGTCTCAGGACCCGGCGCCGGGGGTATCGCTCTTGGGAAACACAATCTCCGCCACAGTGCCCTCGCCGGGCCGGGAGGAAAGAGTGATGCCCAAACCCAGCTTGAGGCACAGCTTTTTGCACAGGTAAAGGCCCAGCCCGGTGGCCCGCCCAAAGCGCCGGCCATTTTCGCCGGTAAAACCTTTGTCGAACACCCTGCTCAGTTCCCGCTCCGGAATGCCGATGCCATTGTCCCCCAAAAACAGGGAGACGCTTTGAGCGTTTTGCCGGCCCCAAAACCTGACCTCGCTGCCACCATATTTCACGGCGTTGTCCAGCAGCTGCCGCAGGATAAAGGTCAGCCACTTGCCGTCGGTAAAAACCGCGTAGTCCAGATCCTCGGCGCTGGCCTTGATTTTGTGGGCGATCAAATACCTGGCGCCGCCCCGCAGCGCCCCGCGAACCAGCTCGGCCAACGCCATCTCTTTGATCAGGTAGTCCCTTTCCACATTGCTGCTGCGGGAATAAAACAGCGCCTGCTCCACAAAAAACTCAATTCTGTCCAGCTCAGTCAAAACCGCCCGGTTTTGGCTGTTTTCGCAAATCAGCTTGGCGCCGGCAATCGGCGTCTTTATCTCATGTACCCATAATTCGATGTATTCCCGGTACTCCAGGGAAGAAAGGCTGTATTTCCCCAATTCGTCATTGCAGGATTTGTTGATGGATTTCAGGACATCGTATAAAATTTCCCCCTCGCGAAAATGGGGCCGCCGGATGATCTCGGCCAAAAACCGCTTTTCTTCCAGGCGGGCCATCGTCTCCCGCAGCCCCCGGTAATAAGCGCGTTTCTCCAGGTATTCCGGCAGCAGGGACAGGAAGCCGCCGACCAAAAACACGCAGGGCAGCAAAAGGGTAAAATATATCCCCTCATTGAGCATGCGCAGCAAAAAGGCGGCGAACCCCGCCGTCAGCATGAGAGACGCTATAAACAGGAATTTGCCCCGTAAAAAATCGGCGGCGCTCATAGCGAGTAGCCCTGCCCTCTTTTGGTTTTCAACAGGCCGTTCCCCCCGATTTCCGCCAATTTTTTGCGCAGGCGGTTGATATTGACGGTCAGGGTATTGTCGTCCACAAAAGCGTCCGATTGCCACAGAGCGTTCATAATATCGTCCCTGGAAACAATTTTCCCTTTGCTCTCCATCAGGATTTGCAGAATCCGGGACTCGTTTTTGGTCAGATCGGCGCCTTTGCCCTCCCGGCTGACAGCGCTTTTGCCCATATCCAGGGTCAACTCGCCAAAATGGCGCAGGCCCGAGGCTTCCTGCCCATAGGCCCGGCCCAGCAAAGCGGCGATTTTGGCGATCAGGATTTGCGTATTATAGGGTTTGGCGACAAAATAGTCGGCCCCCAAACGCATACTCATCAACTCGTCCATCTCGCTGTCCCGGCTGGTGACGACGATGATCGGCACACTGGATTGTCGCCGTAGCTCCCGGCAAATATGATAGCCGTCGTAAAAAGGCAGGTTTAAATCCAGCAGGATCAGGTGGGGGTTGGAGGCCAAGGCAAAACGAACCACGTCGCTGAAATCCTCTGTGGTGATCACGGTATAGAGATATTTTTCCAGCAGGCTTTTCAGTTCCTCGCGGATGACCTTGTCGTCCTCAATGATTAAAATTCTGTGCATATCCCGCGCCTCCCGGCGCTGAGCCGGCGCCAGGCCGGCGTTGCCCGACGCTGAGCTGGCGTCGGCTGACGCTGGCCGTCAGGCGATCCGCAATACTGAGCTGACGGTATCATAGTTGAGGGAAATGGCCGCTCCCGGCGAAAATTTGGCCTGGTCGGAGCGCAGGAGGGCCGTTAGCCCGTCCACCCGCCCCCTGGTGGAGGCGTGCACAGCGCCATGGTAGATCAGGCCGCCGCATTCCACATCCAGGGGCGCTCCCGGCGAAAAAAACTGCGCCGGCGTAGACTTGGCGCCCAGAGTCAGGATGCCGTACTTGACCTCGCTGGCTGTCAGAGTATGAGTGACCCAAACCGGCGGCGCCGCCAGCAAGGTGACTGTGGTGGTAGAGCTGAGTATGGTAGTGCTGCCATTGGCGTCCCGATCAATGATTATTTCTGTTACGATTTTTTCCACAATACCACGCCTCCCTGTTTCTATTTCTTCCTAAAGTATTATAGGCGCATGTACGATTATCTGTCAATGTAAAAAAGTTTTTTCAATAAAAGTCGCAAATCGCAAGTTTAAATTCTTGTCATATTTTGCCAATTAGATGTTGTTGGTTCAGTTTGGGCGGCTGTTTTGTACCTTTGACTTGCGCTATTTACCGAAAAATGGTAGGATAATATTGTGCCAAACGACACAGAACAAACAGGCGACACAGAACAAACAGGCGACACAGAACAAACAGGCGGCACAGAACAAACAGGCGACACAGAACAAACAGGCGGCACAGAACAAACAGGCGACACAGAACAAACAGGCGGCACAGAACAAACAGGCGGCACAGAACAGAACAAAACAGTGCAAGAAAGGACAAGAAAGGACAACACAAAACAATACAAGAAAGGAAAAAACGATGACGGTAAACAACGTAAAACACCTTTTCCGCCTGCTCAATGTGATCGCGGTGGCGCTCATCCTGCTGATCTTTGGTTTCAACTCGGTTTATATCGTGCAGGAGCAGGAGCAGGCCGTCGTGATCACTCTGGGCAGCGCCAGCGTGGTCTCAGCGCCGGGGCCGCATTTCAAGATCCCCTTCGCGCAGCGGGTAGAGATTGTCCCCACGGTGATCAGCAGCCTTTCCATCGGCTACGCGGAAGAAGGCAACAGCTCGGTCGCCAGCGAATCCATGATGATCACCTCCGATTACAATTTTGTCAATGTGGATTTTTTCCTGGAATATCAGGTGTCCGATCCGGAGCGTTACCTGTTTGCCTCCAATGATCCGGAGTTTATTCTCCGCAATCTGGCCCTGAGCTATATCCGGGACACCATCGGCCTGCATTTGGTGGACGAGGTGATTACCACCGGCAAAAATGAGATTCAGGCGGAAATCCGGGAAAAGCTGTCCGGCCGGCTGCAGGAGGAAAATATCGGCCTGCAATTGATCAATATCACGATTCAGGACGCCGAGCCGCCCACCGACGAGGTAAAAGACGCTTTCAAAAATGTGGAGACCGCCAAGCAGGGCAAGGAGACGGCGATCAACACCGCCAAAAAATACGAGAGCGAGCAGGTTCCCGCCGCGAGGGCGCAGGAAGACGCCATCTTGAAGGAAGCCGAGGCGAGCAAGGAAAGCCGGGTCAATGAGGGCAAAGCCCAGGTGGCCGTATTTATGGCGATGTACGAGGAATACATCAAACAGCCGCTGATGACCAAGCGGCGAATGTTTTACGAGACGATGGAGGAATTGCTGCCGGGGATGCGGATCATCATTGACGGCGGCGACGGGGAGACCAGCCGGCTGCTGCCGCTGGAATCCTTTAATTGAGGGGAGGGAGAGCTTAAAATGCGGTTTTTCTCATTTGACAGCGACAAATGGCGGTCGGGCGGCGGCAACGCCGGCGGCGGCGAAACTATAGACGTGGATCAGCTGCAGGCCGCGAAGCTGCTGCGGAACGGGCTACGCTGGCGGCTGATCCTGCTGGGGCTGATTCTGCTGGCCGTTTTTGTCTGCACCCAATGCCTGGTGATCACCAGGCCAGACCAGTATATGGTAGTGCAGCAGTTTGGCGAGATCAAATCGGTGGTCACCCGCCCGGGCGTCAGCTTCAAGCTGCCTTTCATACAGACCGTCCGTCCGGTGCCCAACAACCTCCGGATTTACGACATTCCGATTTCCGATGTGATCACCCAGGACAAAAAAACGATGGTAGCGGACAGCTTCGTCCTGTGGCGGGTGGCGGATCCCGTCCGGTTTATTCGCACCCTGAGCGGCAGTCTCAGCGGGGCGGAGTCCCGGATCGAGAATATTTCCTATAATTCCATGAAAAACGTGATCAGCCGTCTGCCCCAAAGCGAGATCATCAGCGGCCGGGATACCCTGGCCACCAAGATTTTCGACAATGTTGGCGATACCCTGAGCCAATACGGCGTGGATCTGGTGGGCATTGAGACCAAGCATCTCGATCTGCCCGACGACAACAAACAGGCGGTATACGCCCGCATGATTTCCGAGCGCAACAACATCGCGGCCTCTTATCAGGCGGAAGGGGAGGAGGAAGCCCGCAAGATTCGTACGGAGACAGATACCAGCGTTTCCATTTTGCTTTCCCAGGCCAACGCCAGGGCGGCGGAAACCACCGCCGAGGGCGAGCGCCTCTACATGGAGCTACTGGCCCAGGCGTACAACGATCCTTCCAAGGCGGAATTTTACGCTTTTGTCCGGGCCCTGGACGCGGCGAAGGTATCGTTGAGCGGCGGCGGCACGACCCTGATTCTCTCGAAGGAATCACCCCTGGCCCAGATATTCTACGAGTTGGACTGAGGAATATGAAATTCTATAAATCCTTAGTTCTACGTGCCTAAAGTTCCCACGACATTTTGCGCCAGGTAATCCATGCCCATAAGCTGATCGAAGGACGCGTCCGTGCCTTCCGGCAGGCGGACGACGCCGGCCTGATCCACAACCTCGCCGTAAAAGGGGTTGCAGGTAACGTCGCCGCTCTTTAAGCCGGCCCGGGTCGCCTCAATTCGCGCGCGCGCGTCCTCGGGGATGACGGGGTTGAGTTCCGTTATATCCACAAGCCCCTCGGCCATACCCCACCAAAGCTCCTCCGGCTCCCAGACGCCGTCGGCCACTTGCCGTACCACATCGCTGTAGAGCGCGCCCCAATCCCACACGGAGGAAGTCAGGCAGTATTCGGGCGAGAAAGCGCTGGCGTCAGAATGCTGCCCGCAGGCGTATACCCCATGCTTGGCGGCGGTCTGCACGACCGCGGGGGAATTCTCATAATGGAAAAGCGCGTCGGCGCCAACGGAAATCAGCGTCTCCGCCGCCTCGCTGGCCAGGGTGGGGTCATACCAGGCGCTAATCCAAACCAGCTGCACCTTGGCCGCCGGATTGACTTTGCTCACGCCCAGCGCGAAGGCGTCGATATTACGGGTAACCTCGGCGATGGGGAAGGGCGCCACATAGCCGATGATATTGCTCTTGGTCACGCCGCCGCAGGCCATGCCGGCAAGATAGGCGGCTTCGTAATTACGGCCGAAATAGTTGCCCATATTATCCGACGTCATGTAACCGGCGCAATGCATAAACGCGGTATCCGGATTTTTGGAGGCTACATCCAGACAGTCCTGCATATAGCCAAAGCTGCACGCGAACACCAAGTCATAGCCCTGCTGGGCGAAGTTGTTCATATAGTTCCAACCGTCGCTTTCCGGGACGTTATCGGCGCTGATGACCTCCACATTGGGCATGGCCGCCACGACCTCCCGGCCCAGATCATGGCTGCTGATCCAGCCGCCGTCGCCTACCGGCGAATCGTAGAGAAACGCCACTTTCAAGGGTTCCGCGCCTTCGGCGGCTCCCCCGCCGCCCCCCGTCCCGGCGGACCCGGCTCCCGTTTGGGCGCCGCCCTGGGCCGCCGTCGTCCCGCAAGCGCCAACCAAAAGGGAGAGAATAAGCATCAGGGACAGCATCACAGTGAGGTTCTTTTTCATCGTTTTTCACTCCTATCTCTTTTTTTGGAGTTGTTCCTTTTTGGGGTTGTTCCTTTTTTTGTTTAGCGGGCGTCCATATACAAGGCGCCCGTAAAGCAAACCTGAACACAAAAACTACAGCCTACGCAGCGTTCCCCGTCAAAAACGGGCAGCCCGCCCTCGTCGAAGGAGACCGCTCCCCCGGGGCAGCGAACGCAGTTTTGGCAGCCCGCGCACAGATCTTTTTTAACCCGCGGCAGGCGCAAAGTTTCCGAAAGACTGTCAAAGGGCAGCACAACATCGGGCCCGGCTACGCCCCGCAGCCCATCTATATCCCGAATGCCCCGCTCCCGCAAGAGATGGCTCAGGCCGCTGGCCAGCTCGCGGATAACATCATAGCCATAGCGCATAGGCATAGAGCAAAGCTGCACAAAATCCGCGCCCATGGCCAGGCAGTTCGCGGCCTCCCGGTAGGAGGTCACGCCGCCGCTGGCGCTGACAGGTATACCCCTATTCACAGCCTTAACCAGCGCGAACGCGTTGATGGGGAAGATGTGCCGCCCACCCATGCCCATAATCACGCCGTCCTCCCAGCGTTCTTTGCCCCGGGCCTGGAAAATAAGATTGGGCAAGGTATCCCCGATAGTAACCGCCACCCCCGCGCCGGGGAATTGAGCCGCCACCGCCTTTAATCCCTCAATAAAGGGAATGATGGATGGGACGGAGGCCGTCAGCTTAAACAGCTTTACGACGCTGGGATCTCCCGCTTCCAAAATCCAGCGGGCGACCCGCAGGGTCGCCGCCGCGTCCTGGTTGACGGCGAGGGCATCCAGCCCGTCAGTGCCCGGGCAGGAGAGGCTGTATTCGATTCCCATGGCCCCGGCCGCCTCCAGGCGCCTGGTGTTGTACTGCCAGCGCCGCCTGTCCTCAGTCTCATCCCCCGTCATCGCTGTCCCGGTCGAGGCTATGGTCAGCCTGGCCGGGAATTCCGCGCGCAGGCGCCCTACGTCGTCGCACAGCATGTCCAGCGTGCGGGCGGATACGCTGTCACAGTTCGCGTAGCTCATCTCATCGGCGCAATACATGTATTCCGCGGGCGTTTTAACTGGAATCTCGTGGAACGCCGTCTTCAATATGGCGCCGGCCCAGCCCGCCTCGTAGGCCTTCTTAACCCGCTCATAACCGTCCGACATGGGGGAGGCGGAGAGGATGAAGGGATTGTCCAACTTGTGCCCAAGAACGGAGCAAGCAAGGGATACCGGCAGCCTGATATACCCCGGCAGTACCGCTCGGCGGTACTCGATTCCCGCCGCCGGCTCCGCTGACGCGTCGGCCGCTCGCGGCTCCGCCTCGGCCGCGCGTTGCTCTGCCGCCGCTTGCGGCTCCGCCTCAGCCTTGCGCGGCTCTGCCGCCGCCGCTTGCGGCTCCGCCGCCGCCTCGCCCTCGCGCGGCTCTGCCGCCGCCTGCGTCCCCGCTTGCGGCTCCGCCGCCGCCTCACCCGCCCGAATCCTTTGGAGCAGCTCGAACGCGGCCTTTTTGCCAGACGCCGCCGCCTCTACCGCGCTATACGGGCCGTCCGCGCATTCGCCCGCCCAAACAATCCGGCCGCCTCTTTCCGATTGTTCCGTTTTCGCCCCCATCGCCAGCACAACCGTATCAAAGCCGCCCATCGTATATATCCCGCCCAATCGGCTCACCGCCCCGGGGGAAAAGGGCTGCCCCGCCGGCAGCGTCACCGTGTGTACGTCCAGGGTCAGGCCGTTATTATCCCGGCGGATCGCTGATACCCCATGGCGCAGGTAAAGATCTACCGGATTATGGAAAAGAAATTCCCGTTCCTCCAGGCTTAAAGGCAGCTCATGCAGGGTTTCCAGCGCGAATACTGCAACCCTGGCGCCAAGCCCCAACGCATGTGTCGCGCAGTCGACCGCTATAGCGCCCCCGCCCAATACGGCCACGTTTTTATAGCCGCCGCCCAGCAGAAACTCCGGCGCCGGCACGGCGTATTCCGCCCCCTCGATCCCCGCGGTGTTGGCGCTGTAGCGCCCCACCGCCCAAATCACGCCGTCGCGGCCGGCGAGAAGGCTCGCCGGGCCTGAGACGGGAGCGCCGTTGGCGAAGCTTACGCCCAACCCCCGTATAAAGTCCAAATCAGCTTCCAGCGCCTCCCGGGGCAGTCGCGAGTCAGGAATCAGCCGGCAGGCCCCGCCCATCTCCCGCTCCCGCTCAAACACGGTCACAGCGCAGCCCGCTTGCCGCAGGAAGGCCGCCGCGGACAGCCCCGCGGGGCCGCCCCCGACCACGGCCACAGCGGCGACAGCTGACGGGGCCGCGTTATGATTAGGGCAACCGGCGAACGCGAAGGACGCGCTTGCCGCCCGGCTCAGGATCGCGGCCTGGATGTCCGGCACCCGCATGGGCCGGTTGACTTTATTCAGTGAACATGCCTTGACGCAATGCTTTTCCGGACAAATCAGGCCGCAGGTAAACCCCATGGGATTTCGCGACCTAACCATAGCGGCGGCCCTGTCCAGATCACTTTTGGCCCCACCCCTGGCGGCCATGATAAAGTCGGCGGGTGAGCACCCCACAGGGCAGGCCCGCGCGCACGGCTTGTCCTCACAATTCTGGCAGCGAGACAACTCGCCTCGCATATCCTTGTCACTGATAAAAACTCTGCTCATTCCCCTACCTTCCACCTTATACCTTATACCTTCTAACACTCACTACCCTCAACGGTCAATCCTCAACGCTCAATCCTCAGCGCTCAATCCTCAACGCTCACTCCTCAACGCTCGCGGCTGTACGCCTTCGCCAGCGCCGCCGGCCCAACGGAAAGCTCGGCGGAAGCGCCGCGCTTTTTAGCCTGATACATGGAGAAGCACAGCGCGATAATCGTAAACAGATAAGGGAGCATCTGCAAAATATGGGGGGACACTGTAGCGCCTTGTACCTGAATGGCCAATTGCAAGGCTGTGACGCCGCCGAAAAGATAAGCGCCGTACACGGCTTTCAACGGATTCCATTTCGCGAAAATCACCAGCGCCACCGCGATCCAGCCCTTGCCGGCCGTCATTTCGGGCTGCCATAGCGTTGTATAGGCAAGGGAGATATAAGCGCCGGCCAGCCCGCACATAGCGCCGCCAAAGGCGACGCAAGCCACCCGAACGCGGTTGACCCGCAGCCCCGCCGCGTCGGCGGCCACAGGCGCGTCGCCAACGGCTCTGACAGCCATGCCCGGGCGGGTTCGGTACAAAAAGAGCATAATCAGCGCGGTGAGTATGTAACTCAGATAAACCAAGGCGTCCTGGTTGAAAAGCATAGGCCCGATAAGAGGTATTCTCGCCAGCGCCCCTTTCCCTGGTCAAACACGATGACCAACCTGTTGTCAATGAAGAATTTACAAATCAGAATAATGGCCAGCAGTAACCCTATGGTTATCTGCACCATGTCGGAGGATACGCCCAGGGATATTTGTAGGCTTTCCGCCCCTATAAGCAACGCCCCCGTACAAAACGCCACCGGGATCAGCGCCAGGGGATTAGCCCCGGCCAGCCAGGCGACCAAAATACCGTAGCTGCCGTAATTTGAGGAAACATTGCCCGGCTGCAGCTTATGATGCAGCCCGGCCACCTCGCCAAAGCCCGCCATAGCCGCCAGCAGGCCGGACAGAGCGAATATCAGCGCGATATTTCTGCCGATGGGTATGCCCGCGTATCTGGCGCCGCCGGCGCTCTCACCCGTCGCCCTGATCTCATAGCCAAAGCTCGTTTTCTCTATCAAAAACCAAATCAGCGCCGCGGCCGCCAGCGCCAGCGGAAAACCAACGTGCAGGCGAGTATTAAAAAACGTGGGCAGTTGAGCCGCTGGCGTAAAACGGGTGGTAATGGGGAAGCCCGGGTTGGCCGGATCCCGCCAGGGGCCGTAAGTAAAGTAATTGACCAGGGAGGTCGCCACATAATTGAGCAGCAGACTGGTAAGAATCTCGTTGACGCCAAGCCGTTTTTTCAAAAAGCCGACCAGCGCGCCCAAAGCGCCGCCGCAGGCCCCGGCGCAGATAATCATCAGGGGAACCAATACCCAGGCCGGCAGGCTCTTGAATGTCTGCGCGGCCCATACGGCGCCGAAAGCGCCCATGTAAAGCTGGCCCTCGGCGCCGATATTCCAAAGCCGCATTTTCAGGCAACAGGTGACAGCCAGCCCGGTGAAGATAATCGGCGTGGTTTTGACCAGCGCCTCGGAGAAATGGTAGCCGCTTGTAAACGCGGTGGTGAGCAGGCTGGCCAGCGCGCGACCGGGCGCCACCCCCACAGCCTTAAACACGACGGCCAGCGCCAAAAGCATAAACCCCGCCGCGATCACGACCATAGCGGCCAGCCCCGCCGGGCCGACCCTTTGCCGCGGCTCGACACGCAGCTTAATCACCCGGCTCCCCTCCCGTCATCAGCAGCCCGATTTTTTCCCTGTTAAAATCCTTTTTGGCCAATACGGCCACCACCTTCCCCCGGGACATGACGGCGACGCGATCCGCCAGGCGTATCAGCTCGTCCAGTTCCTCCGAGATCAGCAAAACCGCCGTACCCTTATCCCGTTCCGCGCGTAGGCGCTCCTGCACAAACTCAACCGCGCCGACATCCAGGCCATAGGTAGGATTAACGGCCAAAATCACCTTGTGCTCCCGGGACAGTTCCCTCGCGAGCACGACCTTCTGCGCGTTACCGCCCGAAAGAACCCGGGCGGGCGTGTCCGCGCCCGGCGCGGCGATATCATAAGCCTCGATCAGCCCCGCGGCATGGTCGCGTATCGCGGCTTGGTCGAGCATACCGTTTTTCCGGTATTCCTTTGCCCGATAATCTTTCACGATCAGGTTTTGGGCAATGGAAAAGCCGGGGATCAGCGACCTGTCCAGGCGTTTTTCCGATATATTGCTGACCCCCGCCTCAATAATTTGCCTGATGGTCATCTCATGCAGCTTTTCGCCCGTGTCCAGCTCTATTGAGCCGCCGGTCACCGGCCTAAGGCCCGCTATGGCCTCCGCCAGCTCCGCCTGCCCATTGCCGGAAACCGCCGCTATACCCACAATCTCAGCCTCGCGAATCTCCAGCGAGACATTGTCCACAGCGGGAAGGCCCTTGTCGTTATTGGCGCTGACACCCTTGAGGATCAGGCGCGCCGCGCCCGCGGGCGGCTCGTGACCGGCTTCCTCCAATTGGATATCCCGCCCAATCATCATCCGGGAAAGGGACTGCTCCGTCGCCTCGGCCGCCGGTACGATCCCAACCTTACGGCCCTTGCGAAATACAGTCACCCGGTCGGCGATACTCAAGACCTCATTGAGCTTATGGGATATAAACACAATAGAGTAGCCATTTTTCGCCACCTGGCGCATCATGGCGAAAAGCTCTTTGGTCTCCGGCGGGGTAAGCACAGCGGTTGGCTCGTCCAGAATCAGAACCGCGGCGCCATGGTAGAAGCATTTCGCTATCTCGACCCGTTGCTGCTCCCCCACGGAAAGCTGCCATACCTTGGCCCGCAAATCCAGACGCAGCCCATATACGTCCGTGACCCCGCGTACCCGTTTCTCCAACTCCCGGGTGTTCATATAAAATGGCACAACGGTGCCCAGCAAAATATTTTCCAATACCGTCAACTCCGGCGCTAGGGTGAAGTGCTGATAGACCATACCAATACCGTGTTTGAGCGCGTCCCGGGGACAATCTATGCTGGCCGGCCCGCCATTCATCTCAATACTGCCTGAGGTGGCGTAATACATACCGGCCAATATCTTCATCAGCGTGGACTTGCCCGCGCCGTTCTCGCCCAAAAGCGCGTGGATCTCCCCGCCGCATAGCGAAAAATCCACATTGTCCAGCGCCGTGATGCCCGGGAAGACCTTGCGGATATTCTTCATGACAACTCTTAAAGCATTGGGTGAGGTTCTGTCTTCCACGAAAAACGTCCCCCTTCGAGCGTTTAAGGGAAAATAAAAAGCGCCAGAAAATCCCCTTGTCGGGAACTTTCATGGACGCTAAGTCAGCAACGCGTCTGCCGCGGCAGACAGCGACAAACTTTTTTCCGCTTCTAGCCGTATGGGTTATCCCCATAGACCAATGTCGCACGCCTTTCATCTCGCTCCGGCCTAATCAAGCCGGGCAGATGATATGCAATTTTTAACCGGTATTTATCTATATTCTTCCTCTCTTTAGCGAATTATAGCACATACGTCAAATACCGTCAATAGTAAAATATTGTCAAAACATCTCGCTGATCTACCGCTGACCTACTGTCATAATGCCTCTCCGATCCTTTGCCATTGGTCACGCATTCTCCGTTACCCGATAGTTGTTTATAAATGGTATTTACCATACTGTGCAGTATGGCGGGAAGTCCTGGTGTGAGCGGTCTCGTCGATTTGATTCGCGCCGATTAAAAAAGGTCGCTATGCGTACCGGATCTGGCAAAATATACTTCCTTGATGTCATCGTCTATCTCGTAGATCAATAGCCAATCCGGGTCAAGGTGACACTCCAGACTGTCAGCGTATTCGCCCTGCAACTTATGCTCTTTTAGCCGCGGCGACAATGGAACCTCGTTTTCGAGGTCAGCCATTACGTCTATCAGCTTTTGCATGTCGTATCCGCGTTTTTGGCAACGTTTGTAGTCTTTTTTGAATTGCGTGGCGTAAACGGGCGCTCTCATCTACCGCTCACTCATTTCCCTGACAAAATCGGCGACAGACGCGGACTGTTTCGGGATTTTACCGCTTCTCATATCCGATATTTCCCGCAGAGCCGCTACCGTTTCGGCGTTGGGACGGTTCAAGGATATTTCAAACGGGATTTTTCCCTGCCGAACCGACTGACGCACAAAAATGTTAAGCGCGGTTGTCATATTCATTCCAAGCTCAGAAAACAAGCTTTCAGCTTGCTCTTTCAGCGCGCGCTCCATACGAATACTTAAATTAATTGTATCGGCGTTCATGTAATCGACCCCTTTCATTGTTGTTATACACATAATAACATAAAATATGTGCTGTATCAATACTGCGCACTTAAAAATCACTTACAGGAAGTATATGGGAAGTGTATGGAGATATATGCTGGAGGCACATAATTTATAGAAGCTATTTTGCGATGATTGCGACAACGTCTTTTTCAGCTGTCTTTTTCAGCTGTCTTTTTCACTTGCGATTTCTATTTTTTATGCTATGCTGATACTTGTCAGGACAAAGATAGGAGGAATTAAAATATGTCGACCTTTATCTGCTACCCGAGATGCTCAACCTGCCAAAAAGCGAAAGCCCTATTGGACAGTCGCGGCGCGCGATATGAGACTCGCGACATAAAGACGGATAACCCAAGCTATGACGAGTTGAAAAGCTGGCTGGAATTAAGCGGGCTGCCTGTCAAAAAATTCTTTAATACAAGCGGCTTGCTCTATAAATCGCTGGGTCTTAAAGACAAGCTGCCGTCGATGAGCGAGGACGAATGTTTGAGGCTACTAGCGACGGACGGTATGCTCGTCAAGCGTCCGTTGCTTGTGGATGAACACCGCGCTTTGGTAGGTTTTAACCCGACCGAATGGGAATCTGTCTTTACAGATTGAAATTGAGACGTGGGGGCGCGGGATTGAGCGAATAACTGACGCCCGCGAGGATGCCGGCAAGCGCGAGCCTTTGGTAGAGTTGCCAGCCTTATCCGCGGATGGAGAGGAATTAAAGAATTTTATTATTGAGAGGAATAGAGATGCAGGTTTGCATACTCATGGGAAGTCCAAGATTGAACGGCAACAGCGCCGAATTGTGTAAGCCTTTTATAGATGAGTTACGGCTTCATAAGACCGACGTCGAGTACATTACACTTCACGGCAAGCGCGTCGCCCCGTGTCTGGGATGCTATCGTTGTCAAAATGTCGCGGGTGAATATGGCTGTGTTCAGCGGGACGATATGCAAGCCATTGTCGATAGCATACTCAAAGCTGACGTGTTGGTGTTCGCGACGCCGATTTACACATGGCAGGTCACGCCGTCGCTTAAAGCGGTGATGGACAGGATGTACGGTTTGAACAAGTTCTATGGCTCCGTTCCGCGCTCTGTTTTGAACGCGGATCAAGCCTATGCCCTGATTGCCACTTGCGGTTATGACCTTGACTACGGCGCGGGGTTATTGGACGAAGGGCTACGTCGTTGGTGCGCGCACTCCGGCCGTCCTTATCTTGGCATGTACGCCGCGCGAGATGATGACGATTTGGCGTCATTTCAAACCGCGACGGCTATTACCGGAGCGAGGGAGTTTGCCTTGAAAATCCTGAAATACAAGAGAAACTCACGTAATGGAAAACAGGAGGGAAATGCGGCGCTATGAGGCCGCGCTCGGATATTGGGAAATATATGGACAAGCAAACGCTCGTAGCGTCGCGACAGCAAAAGGATCATTTTCGTGAGGTCGCGAAAATGATCCCTGTTTGATCCGCTTTATAATATGAGCATATCTTGCTCGTCAAATTTCCAAGCGTCAGCGCCGTATGCCACTTCCCAATAATATCCGTCCGGATCGGTAAAATAAGCGTGGTAGCCGCCCCAGAATACAGACCGCGGCTCTTTGGCAATAACCGCGCCCGCTTTTCTCGCGAGCTCAACGGTATCGCGCACTTCCTGTTCGCTTTTCACATTGTAAGCAAGCGTTATTCCCGCGAATCCCTCCGCGATTTGCGGCGGGTTCTCGGCGTTGATGTCCTCCGCTATGCCTTGGATTGGACACAACTCAAACTTTGTGCCTGTTGTGTTAAAGAAAATTACCTGCGGGCATTCTCCGGTTTCATTCGACTGAAAGCCAAGCTCACGGTAGAATTTTATCGACCTTGCCATGTCGCGGACACCCAAGGCGACGATGTTGATTCTGTTCATTTTTGTTTTTCCTCCGCTAATTCTTCTTTTTGCGATAAAAGGTGTCTTCCAGAGGCAGCTTGCCTCGGAACTGCCCGTCCAGGGCATAGTAGGCTCCCGCTACAGCCGGGGCGGTGGGAATGGTGGCCAGCTCGCCCACGCCCTTGGCGCCGCAAGCGACGGTGTTCAGTTGGGGTCCTTCCACGAACCGGATCTCCATCGGCGGCACATCGGTAGCCCGCCACAGCCCCAGTGTGCCGTATTTGGCGGTGGGCACCCCGTCGGACAGGGGGTAATCCTCGGTCAGGGCGTAGCCCAGGCCCATCACAATCCCCCCCTCGATCTGCCCCGCGGCCGCCTTGGGATTGATCACCTTGCCCATATCATAAGCGGCGACTATTTTCTCCACCTTGCCCTGCTGATCCAGAATCACCGCCTCCGCGGCATAGCCATAGGCCAAATGACTGACGGGAAAGGGCTTGTCGCTGCCCATGGGATCGGTCACCCCCGAATACTCGGCGGCGAATTCCTCGCCCTCCAGCTCCGCCAGGGTTTTGCCCTCGTCCAGTTTGGCTCGCAGCAAAAGAGCCGCCCGGCGCACGGCTTCCCCGGTAAAAAAGGTTTGCCGGGAAGCGGTGGTGGTGCCGGAATTTGGCGTGCGCCGGGTATCCGGCGGCTCCACCAGGATCTGAGCCGGCGGCAGGCCCAAAACCTCGCAGGCGATCTGGGTGACCACTGTGGCCAGGCCTTGGCCGATGCAGGCGGCGCTGGTGCGCATGTGTACCCTCTGATCCTCCACGGAAATCACGCAGCGGCCGGTATCCGGCAGGCCCACGCCAACGCCGCTGTTTTTGAAAAAGCTGGATATACCGGCCACCTTCCCGTCTCGCCCAGCCTGCTCGTAAGCCTCTCTTACCGCCAGCAGGCAGCGCTCCAGGCCGGTAGTCTCATCGGCGATCTGGCCGTTGGGCAGTACCTGGCCGGGCCGAATGGCATTGCGAAAGCGAATTTCCCAAGGAGAAATACCCACCAGCGCCGCCAGCAGGTTTAAATTATTCTCAGTGGCGAAAGCGGTCTGGCACACGCCAAAGCCCCGAAAGGCCCCGCCCGGCGGGTTATTGGTGTAAACCGCCTTGCCCTCAATATCGATATTTTGGTAATTATATGGCCCGGCGGCGTGGGTGCAGGCCCGCTGCAGCACTGGCCCGCCCAGGGAGGCGTAAGCGCCGGTGTCGCTGATCACCACCGCTCGCATGGCGGTGAGCCGGCCCGTCTCGTCGCAGGCGGTGGTAAAATCCATTTCCATGGCGTGACGCTTGGGATGGACGATGATGCTCTCCTGCCGGGAAAACAAGACCTTTACCGGCCGCCGCAACAGCCAGGCCGCCAAAGCGGCGTGGTGCTGCACGCTCATATCCTCCTTGCCGCCAAAGCCGCCGCCTACCAGCCGACCCCGCACATGCACCTTATCCGGTACCAGGCCCAGCATCCGGGCTACCTCCCGCTGCTCATCGTAAATGCTCTGACCGCCGGTATACAGCAGAACTCCGTCCTCCCCCTCCGGCATGGCGACGGCGCATTCCGGCTCCATGAAGGCGTGCTCGGTAAAAGGCACAGAATAATGCCTGGTCACTACATGCTTGGAGGTTCGCAGCGCCTCATCCACGTCGCCCCTCACCAGATGCTCCCTGACCAGCAGGTTGCCCTTCTCATGAATCAGGGGGGCGTCCGCCGCCAGGGCGGCGGCGGGAGAGGTCAGCGGCGTCAGCGGCTCATAATCAATACGCACCAGCGCCTTGATCGCCGGCAAGCTCTCTTTGCGGCGGGACACCGCCAGGGCGATCCCGTCCCCCACATAGCGGGTGATCTCCCCCACCGGGATCAGCACATCCCAATCGGAAATAAAGGTCAAATGCCCGATCTTGTTGTTGCCCGGCACATCCGCCGCGGTCAGCACGGCGACGCAATCCGGATGCTCCAGGGCGGCGGCGGCCTCAATGGCCAGCACCCTGGCCCTGGGATAAGCGCTGCGCACCGCGCTGGCGTAGAGCATATCCGGCACGGTCATATCATCCACATAAACACCGGTGCCCAGGGTTTTCGCCCCGGCGTCCACCCGATGGAAATCCTCGCCCACGCCGCCGGTAAATTGCCGGCGGGGAATATCCCCACCGCTCCGCAGCAGCTCGGCGGCGATCAGCACCGCTCGCTCGATCTTGACATAGCCGGTGCAGCGGCAAATATTGCCTCGCAGGGCCTTTTTGATCGCCGGCAAATCCGGCTCCGGCGACTGATCCAGCAACGCCTTGGCGCTGATGACCATGCCGGGTATGCAAAACCCGCATTGCACGGCGCCCGCCTCGGCGAAAGCGAAGGCGTAAACCGCTTTTTCCCGCTCCGAAAGGCCCTCGACGGTGACGACGCTCTTGCCCGCCAACTTGTCCAAAGTAAACAGGCAGGCTCTGGCCGCCTTGCCGTCCACCAAGACGGTACAGGCGCCGCAAGCGCCCTGGCCGCAACCGTTTTTTACCGATGTGAGCCGCAAATCCTCCCGCAGAAAATCCAGTAATTTTCCGCTGCCGTCCCCTGTCGCCAGCTCACCATTTACACTGAAAGAAATTATATTACCCATAGACCTTTGTGCCCCTTTACACTGTCTGTGTCACAATAGTTTTTATATTCCCCGCCGAAAGCGCAGGCTGGCTGCCCGGGCCAAATAACGGCCCTGGCGCTCCGCCACCAGCCGGCCGTCGGCCACCACCAGCTGACCCCGGAGAAAAACCTGCCGGGGACCGCCGGTCACCGCCATGCCCTCATACGGGGTATTGTCAACATTATGGCGCTGGTTGGCCGCGCTGATAACCCCTGTTTGTCTGGGATCCCAAATCACCGCGTCGCCGTCGCCGCCCGGCGCCAACGCCCCCTTTCTCGGGTACAGCCCAAAAAGCTTGGCGGGATTTTCCGCCAGCAGCCGGGCCATATCCCCGATCCCTACGCGGCCGGCGGCCACGCCGTAGGTATACAGCAATAGCGGCCGGTGCTGCGCGCCGGGGATGCCATTGGGGATTTTGGTAAAGTCCTCCCGACCCAAATCTTTTTGTCCCGCCAGATTGAAGCTGCAATGGTCGGTGCCGACAGTATCCACCTGCCCCAGGGCCAACCCCCGCCAAAGAGCCTCCTGATCGGCGGCCCGGCGGAGGGGCGGCGACATTACATAGACGGCCCCCCGGAAATCCGGCTGACTATAGCGGGATTGCTCCAGCAGCAAATACTGGGGGCAGGTCTCCACATAGACCTCCTGGCCTTGAGCCCGGGCCGCCTCGACCACAGCCAGCCCGGCGGCGGTGCTCAGGTGGACAATATTTACCGGCGCGCCGGCCATTTTGGCGATGGTCAGATAACGGTAAATCGCCTCGGCCTCCACCTCCGGCGGCCTGGAGAGGGGATGGGCGTCCACTCCCAGCCGGTTTGCCAGCCGGAGCCGCTGAATCAGGCAATTGATCAAATCGCCGTTCTCACAATGACAGCCCAGGATGCCCCCCACTTCACCCACCTTTTCCAAAAGGGCAAAAATCTCCTGATCCCTAAGGCGCAAATTGTCGTAGGCCATATACACTTTGAAGGAGGTCACGCCGGCGGCGGCCACCGAGGTTATTTCCCGGGCAATAGACGGGTTCCACCAAGTCACCGCCAGGTGAAAGCCGTAGTCGCAATGGGTTTTGCCGTCGGCCATGGCGTGCCAGTTGTCCAGGCCCTGGGCCAGGGTCTCCCCCCGGTTTTGGGTGGCGAAATCTAAAATCGTTGTGGTGCCGCCTAAAAGCGCCGCCGCGCTGCCGCTGGCGAAATCATCCGGCGATACCACAACACCGTTGTCCAACTGAAAATGGGTATGGGTGTCAATGAATCCCGGAAAAACATAACACCCGTCGGCGGGGAAGATCTCCGTCGTTTGGGGATCATAGGGCAAATCCCGCCCTATCTGGGCGATGATCTCGCCCCGTAGCAGCAAATCCCCAGGGGTCGGGCCCGCCGGCAATACCAGGGTGCCGCCTTGAATCAATTTGTCCATACCGCTCTCGCCTCCCCGGCTTATCTGTAAAATTCTATAAAACACTGTTCCCGCGGGTTAATACTGTGGCGCTGGCTGATCCCGCGGGCTAATTCCGCAAGCTAATTCCGTAGGCTGATCCCGTAGGCTAATCCCGCGAGCTAATTCCGTAGGCTGATCCCGCGAGCTGACCTCGCGGGTTAATCCCGCAACAAATGCTGATAATTAAACAACAGGCCGCGCAACAACTCCTGAAATTCCTGGGGAATGGCCATCTGGCCGCTCTCGCCGGCGACCGCCGACTTTTTGAGGCTCCACACCCCTTCTTTGCCCGCCAGCCGAATCCGGAAACTGCCGGTGGTCTTGTCCAGCGGCAAAAAGCCCTGATTCTCGCTGTGGATGAAGTCGTCCTCTTGCTCAAACAGTGTCAACTTGTCCCGGTAGGGATCGCTGTCGTAAGGGCAGAATACGGCGCAGTTGCCGCACTCATTGCACATGCTGTCGATGTGCAGGATCTGCGCCTTGGCCTGGCCCGGCAGCCGAATTGTCACATTGGCCCGGTTGGGGCAGACTTGGGCGCAGTTCTCACAAACCGCGTCACATTCCAGGCAGCGGCGACCCTCCGCCTGAGACATTTGGGGCAAGCGTAGCTCCCCTTGCCTGGCGGCGATTTCTTCCCCGCTATGCCGATAAGCCGGCCGGCCTGTCCGATAGGCGGTCAGGTTCACGGTGCCGGGCGCGGGAGCGGCGCAGGCGCGGGAGCCAGGCGCTGCCGTAGCGCCTGCTGCCATTGCGCCGGCGGGC
Organism: Peptococcaceae bacterium; assembly: GCA_031265035.1. Classification (GTDB taxonomy): domain Bacteria; phylum Bacillota; class Peptococcia; order DRI-13; family UBA5745; genus JAISDE01. The sequence continues at coordinate 22,455 of JAISDE010000220.1, forward strand.
GCTGTGCTGGTTGCCGTTGCCGACGCCGTTGTGCTGGCTGCCGGCGCCGTCGCCGTTGTGCCGGCAGCCGGCGCCGTCGCGACCGTCGCTGGCGTCGCCGCGCCTGCCGCCGCCGCTTTGCCGGCCATGGCTGCTGTCCCAACCGCCGCTGTCGCCGCCAGCCGATCCAAAATGGCCGACGCCGCCCTGGCGCCGCCGGCGATGGCTTCCACCACTGTCGCCGGCCCGGTCAGCCCGTCGCCGATCACGTAGACGCCGGGCAGGCTGCTCTCCAGGGTAGCCGGGGCCGTCACCGGCCGGTCGGCCTTGTCCACAGCCAGGCCGTTGGCCCGGTAAAAATCGGCGTCCGGCTTTTCGCCCACGGCGCTGATCACCGTATCCGCCGGGATCTCACAATAATCGTCAGTCTCCACCGGCTGCCTACGGCCGCTGGCGTCCGCCTCCCCCAAGATCATGCGCCGGCATTTCAGCTGGCCGCCAGCCAGGGACACCGGCGCCAGCAATTCCTGAAACTCCGCGCCGTCGGCCAAGGCCAAGGCCAATTCTTCCTCATCCGCCGGCATATAGCGGCGGGCGCGGCGGTAGACCAGGCTCACCCGCTCTACGCCAGGCACCCGTTTGGCGGCCCGGGCCGCGTCCATCGCTGTATTGCCGCCGCCCACCACAACCACATACCTGCCCAAGTTCAGATTATCCTTATCCGCCTTGTATTGCCGCAGGAAAGTCAGAGCCGGCAGATCCGCGCCCTCTTTCAGGGTCAGGCGGCCGGGCCGGCCGGCGCCGACCGCCAGGATCACCGCCTCATAGCCTTGCTCCCGCAATTCCTGGAGCGAGCGAACATTTGTTCCGAGGCGAATCTCCACCCCTACAGCCTGGGCTAGCGCCACATCCTGATCAATAGCCTGGCCACCGATCCGGAAATCCGGGATCACCTGGCGAACGGTGCCGCCGGCCTCGTTTTCCCGCTCAAAAACAGTGACCGCCGCTCCCTGGCGGGCCAGAAAATGCGCCGCCGCCAAGCCGGCCGGCCCCGCGCCTACCACAGCGATCCTGTGGCCGGCCGCCAAAGTGCCCCGGCCCGCCAACCGCCCTGACGCGCCAGCGGCAGTGCCAGTTGCGGCACCAGCCCCGGCACCCGCCCCAGCCGCAGCCGCGGCACCAGCCCCGGCGGCAGCCGAAGCGCCAGCCCCAGCTCCAGCTCCAGCCCCGGCACCTGCCCCAGCGCCGGCGGCAGCCAATTCCGCCAGCAGCTCGGCGCCGGCTTCCTCCGCCGCCTTCAGCTTCATGGCCCGGATGCGCACCGGTTCCTCATAAAAATTCCGGGCACATTTATCCATGCAGCGATGATTGCAGATCGTGCCGGTAATAAAAGGCAAGGGATTTCTGTCCATAATCACGTCCAGCGCCTCCCGGTGGCGGCCCTCCGCCACCAGGGAGACGTAAGAAGGCACATCCTGCCCGATGGGGCAGCCGCCCCGACAGGATGAGGCGAAGCAATCAAACAAAGGCACCTTCTCCGCCAGCTTCCGGCTGGGGCGGGGCTTGATCGCCTGCCGGTTCCGGGGCATCGCCGCCAGCCCGGCGGCCACTTCTCCCAGCGTCGCCCAATCGACCCCCTCAAACTCGCTGTAAGGCCGGGCCGACAAGGCCTCCGCCATTTGCGACAGCCGCTGATAGCCGCCGGGCTTCAGCAGCGTGGTAGCGACAGTAATGGGCCATATCCCGAGGGCAAACAACTCCCCTATATTGAAATAATCCGCGCCGCCGGAATAAGAGATCCGCAAAGCCCCCCGAAACTCCGCCGCCAGCTTGGCGGCCAGCGACACGGTCAGGGGATACAGCGCCCGGCCGGACATATACATCTCATCCCCTGGCAGCGCCTCGCCCAAATTATCCACCGGACAGGTATTGGTCAGCTTCAGGCCGAAGGTCACGCCCTGCCCGGCCGCCTTCGCCAGCAAACGCCGGAACATAGGCACCGCGTCGGTGTATTGCAAATCCCCCTTGAAATGATGGTCGTCGAAGGACACATAATCAAAGCCCAGCCCGTCCAAGGTCTGGCGGGCGAAATCGTAGCCCAGCATGGTCGGGTTGCACTTGACGAAAGTATGCAGCTTTTTTTCCTCAATCAAATAAGCGGCGATTCTCTCGATTTCCTGAGGCGGACAGCCGTGCAGGGTAGACAGCGTAATGGAATTGCAGATCCGGGGCGATATCCCCTTGATGTAAACGCTGTCCGCGTGTTGAAAACGCTGAGCGTTTTCCGCCGCCCACTCCTGGCACTCCCGCCAAACCGGCAACTCCGACGCGTCTTTCAAACCCTCGATAAAGCTGTCGATCTTTTCCGAGCGGATGCCCTCCAAATCATAGCCCACGCTCATATTAAACATAAAACCGTCCGGATCCCCCAGCCCATACTCCTTGGCGATCAGCTTCAGGGCAAACCAAGCCCGGACATATTCCCCCAGCGCCTGAGACACCCGCAGCTCCGTTGACCACTCACAATTGTAACACTCGTCGGCGGCGTCGATACAGGGCTTCCCCACCGGCAGATCCTCACCGTCCAGCGTCTGCACCGTCTTCAACTCAAAAAAACGGCCGCCGGCGAAATAAGCCGCCACAATATTTTGGGCCAATTGAGTATGGGGGCCGGCCGCCGGGCCAAAAGGCGTCTCCAGCTTTTCCCCAAACAAAGGCAAAAATTTGCCCTTTACCGGCGCGAAGGGCCGCCGTATCCCAAAAACCTGGCCAAACCGCCGCCGCTCGTCGTCAATCCAACCCATCAGTTTACCAAAAGACATTGGCCGCATC
>JAISDE010000022.1 GCA_031265035.1 Peptococcaceae bacterium
CGGGTTTTTCTCTCCGTTTCCCGCTATGCCGGCGCGCTGGAGATTGAGGCCAATGAGGACGGGGACGGCGCCGTGACGATCACAGGTTACGACTGTGACCGTTTGACCGACGACGCGAACAAGGGCGTGGCGGACAGTATAGCTTTAATCGAAAGTAAAGGCGTTGCCGTCACCCGCGTCGGGGTTGCGGCCTTTCAGAATCTGCGCGGCTTGACAGAATTCACCGTGCCGGCGAAGGTTCTCAGCATAGGCTACCCGGAAACAAGGTTGGCGGATGAGGACGATTACACATTCTCGGATTTCCCCGGCGGCGCTTTCGGCGAAACCGGTATTACCAAAATCGCGATCCCGGCGGGGGTCGGCTCCATTGTCAGTCACGCGTTTTACGGCGTCGGCCTGACAAACGTCACCTTCGCGGCGGGTTCCCAACTGAGCAAGATCGGTGAGATGGCTTTTTACCGGTGCGAGAGTCTGAGGGAGATCGCGCTCCCCCCGGGCGTAACGGAGATCGACATGGAGGCCTTCGCCGCTTCCGGTTTGGAGCAAATCGCGATACCGGACAGCGTGGAATATATAGGGGAAGGCGCTTTCGCGCTCTGCCCTCTGACCTGGATACACATATCCCCGGATTCGAGGCTCTCATATATCGGCAGCAAAGCTTTTACTTATGATTACAATAAGTTTGACCAAAACCCCCTGACAGAGAGCGTCTTTCTGCCCGAGAGCGTATCGACCATAGAGCTCGGCGCCTTCGATACCACCGGTCTGGCGGACGACAAGACGACCATCAACGCCTATTATGACTCTTACGCGGCGTGGTGGGCCGAGCAAAACGGGCATCCCCTGATCGTGGCGCCCAGTCAGGGCGAGTTGCGGGCCAACCCGCCGGATCTGCTGTACAAGTACATCCCCTACGAATTTATCGCCAAAACCAAGGTGCCGGATAATAATGGGCTGCTCTTTTGGCTGGATCGCGAGCTGCCCGAGGGCTTAAAGCTCTACGACGGCGCGACGCCAGCGGAACCGGACGCCCCGGCCGGGATACTGCCCGGCACGATCTACGGCTCGCCGCTGGACTATACGGCATTTGAGGACGGCGCTGATTTCACTATGTACGCGCGAAACAGCGCGGGCGGCTTCACGGCCTCCGCCGAGTTCGCGATCACGCTCGCGCCTACGCCGGACAACGCGTACTTGGAGGCAAACGTCAATAAATATCCGTTCGCGATCGATCCCGCCGACGGAAGCGACGGGCACATCGGCGTATACAACGCGGCGACGGGACAATATGAGATAACGGGATTCTACGACACAATCGTCAATCAAATCATGCATATTGACGGCCCGTTTTCGCTCTTTGACAGCCTTTGGATCGACGGCGTAAAGCAAACTGCGAGCGTACACTACAATTATGCGAACGGCAGCACGCGCGTGACCCTCCTCGCGCGGACGATTCAGGATCTCGACAACGGCGAGCACACGGCGGCGGCGGCCTTCCGGCGCGAGGGCGGGGCGGCGGCGGGCGACGCGTACAGCGCGTGGAACAGCGACGGTAACGGCGGCAATGAGCTTGATGGCAATGAGCTTGATATTGTGGCGCAGAACTTTACGGTGAATTTGGCGGATCGTCCGGCGAAGCCCGGCGACAACGCCAATCCCCCGAATCCCACTGATCCCCCGAATCCCACTGATCCCGCGGACTCAACGGACTCAACGAATCCCGCGGACTCAACGGACTCAACAACTTCCGCCGACTCAAGCGGCTCAACAAAGCCCGCGGACTCAACTAATCCCGTAAATCCGGCAGACCCCGCGAATCCCGCCACTCCGATAGATTCGGCAAATCCGACGGATCGCGCGACCCCGGCGCCGGTTGCCCCGGCGAATAATCCCGCCGAGAACGAACAAAGCGGGGACGCCTCAGGCGAAGCCGAGCCAGCCGGCACCGCCCCCGCCCAAGCCGCCCCGATCAATGAGGAGCCGGCTCCAACGCCTGGGGGCAGCCCGGGGATCAGTGGCTTGCCAACGGACGAAAACGGCCGATTCTACTTCATTTTGGACGGCAGCGGCGCGCCTATGGAACTCGACGAGGAACCTACTGTAAAAGAAAATCCGGCCACTTCGCCCCGGGCCGGGCATAATAATATGCTTTTCCTTATATTGCCCGCCGCGGGATTGCTCGCCATCAGCGGTGTGGCAGCGCGCCTAGCGAGGACGCGCCGCGGACGGGAATCGAAGGAATAAGGCAAGACCACCAAGACCACCCGGGAGTTTTTCGCCTTGCGGCGGGACGGCGCGCTATGTTAAAATTAATGGCAGAAGCATACCCTTGGGGAAAGCCCTTGGGGAAAGGCGGGCCAAATCATGCCAAAAGCGTCGGGGCAGCAATCTATTTTCGCCAGGTTGGAAAAGCCCGGTCCCTTGCCCAACCGTTTGCGGCCGCGGGAATTGGATGAGTTCGCCGGCCAGCGTCATCTGCTGGGCGAGGGCAAGGTTCTCCGGCAGCTGATTGATAAGGATCAGATTTCCTCCATGATCTTCTGGGGGCCGCCCGGCGTGGGCAAGACCACCCTGGCCAGGCTGATCGCCGGCAAAACCAAGGCCGAATTTATCAATTTCAGCGCCGTGACCAGCGGCATTAAAGAAATCAAGGAAGTGATGGCTCAGGCGGAGCAAAGCCGGCTGTTGGGCGGCAAGACCATCTTGTTTGTGGACGAGATCCACCGGTTCAACAAGGCCCAGCAGGACGCCTTTTTGCCCTATGTGGAAAAGGGCAGCATCGTGCTCATCGGCGCCACCACGGAAAATCCTTCTTTTGAGGTCAACGCCGCCTTGCTTTCCCGCTGCAAGGTGTTTGTGCTTCACGCTCTCAGCCAGGAGGATTTGGTCTGGCTGCTCAAGCAGGCCCTGTCCAATCCCCAGGGTTTCGGCGGCCAGACAGTCCATATTACCGACGATATGCTGGGTGTTTTGGCGGGCTTCGCCAACGGTGACGCCCGGGTGGCCCTGAGCACGCTGGAAATGGTGATTCTCAACGGTGAGATGGACGGGGCGGCCACCACGGTGACCCAGGAAATCATTGAGCAATGCGTCAACAAGCGCTCGCTGCTTTATGACAAAAACGGCGAGGAACATTACAATATTATCTCGGCGCTGCACAAGTCCATGCGCAACAGCGACCCCGACGCCGCCATTTATTGGCTGGCCCGGATGCTGGAGGCGGGGGAGGATCCGCTGTATGTGGCCCGCCGGGTGATCCGCTTCGCCAGCGAGGATATCGGGCTGGCCGACAGCCGCGCCCTGGAAATCGCCGTGGCGGCTTATCAGGCTTGCCACTTTATCGGGATGCCGGAATGCTCGGTTCATCTGACCCACGCCGTGACATATTTGTCCCTGGCGCCCAAATCCAACGCTTTGTATCTGGCCTACGGCCGGGCCAAGGAGGACGCCCAAAATATGCTAGCGGAACCCGTGCCCCTGCATATCCGCAACGCCCCTACCCGGCTGATGAGGGAACTGGATTACGGCAAGGGCTATATCTACGCCCACGATACACAGGAAAAGCTGACCGCCATGCGGTGTCTGCCGGATTCCCTGGCCGGGCGGCGCTATTACCTCCCGACCTCCCAGGGGCAGGAGAGCCGCGTGAAAGAGCGCTTGGAGCAGATCAGAAGCTGGCGGGAGAGCCGGGAGCGCCAGGAAAAATAATGCCGCTGGATTCGGTAAATCTAAGGTGAAGGAGGCCGCGACTTGCGTAAAGGACTGCTGATTTACAACCCTTTTTCCGGTAGCCGTTTTGTGCCTAAAATGCTGGACGAGCTATTGGGCCACGGTCTCAGCCTGGATTTGGCCCTCGTCCCCTTTCGCCTGGATCGCCGGGCGGAAAACCAGGTCTTTTTGATTGAGCTGCTGCGAGCGCCCTGGGTAGAGTTCATCGTCGTCGCCGGCGGCGACGGCACCTTGGGCACTGTCGCCCGGCTGATTTTGTCCTATCGGCCGCTGCTGCCCATGGGCATTATCCCAGCCGGCACCTGCAACGATTTCGCCGAGAGCCTGAAGCTGCCCCAGGACGAGCGGGAGTGCCTTGATGTGGTAGCCCTGAATCAGCCGACGCCTCTGGATGTGGGCAAAATCAACGGGGATCAGGTTTTTCTCAGCACCTGCGCCGCCGGCCTGTTCGTCAATATTTCTTTTTCCACCAACGGGCTGCTGAAAAAGAATCTGGGGCCGCTGGCTTATTATTTTTCCGCCTTGGGCGAGTTGGGCCGCATTCGCTCTTTTCCCCTGCGGATTGAGACGGAACGGGAGGTTGTAGAGGATCGTTTCATGCTTTTTCTGCTGATCAACGGCAGCCAGGCCGCCGGCTTCGCTAATTTGCTCAGCCAGGCCCGGATGGGGGACGGCCTGATGGATCTCTTGCTGGTGCGGGATGTGCCGCCCCTGGATCTGCCTTATCTGCTGGTGGAGTTGTTCAATCGGGACAGCAACGGCCGCTGTATTCGGCATATCCGGGCCAAATCCTTTAAGTTTTCCAGCGATCAGGCGGTGCAGACCACCCAGGACGGGGAGGAAGGCTTGCCGCTGCCCTTCGCGGTGGAAGTGCTGCCCCGAGCCCTGCATGTGTTTGTCCGCCAGCGGCCGGATCAGCCGGACGCCCTGGCGGCCGCCTTGCCGAATCTCCTGGCCGGCCTGCCGGCGGCGGACGAGCCGGAGGGCGAGCCGGATTGACAAACCGCCCTATTTAGGCTAAACTAAAATCGATATTTTGATTAGCTTGAATGAGGTGAGCCTGTGTATATACAACGCAAAATTGAGACTACTGTGCGGCGTATCAGCCAAACGTTCCCGGCGCTGATGTTGACAGGCCCCCGTCAGTCCGGCAAAACGACGCTGCTGAGACATTTGAGCGAGGACGGGCGTAAGTATGTTTCCTTAGACGACCCCCAGGATCGGTTATTCGCCAAAACGGAGCCGGCCGCCTTTTTAGAGCGGTACTACCCGCCTGTTATCATAGACGAGATCCAATATGCTCCCGAAATCCTGCCCTATATCAAGATACACATTGACAAACACAAGGCGAACGGAGATTTTTGGCTGACCGGCTCACAAATGTTCCACATGATGAAAAACGCCTCGGAGAGCCTTGCCGGTCGGGTGGGCATCGTGAATTTATTCGGGCTGTCAAACAGCGAGATCGCCGGGACTCTATTTAATTCCTTCACTACCGATAAGGAAATTCTGATCAAGCGGTTGGAGCGCGCCCGGCCCATGACTTTGCCGGAGGTATTCGAGCGTATCCATTCGGGAGGCATGCCTCGGGTCTATGAGCAACAGGGACTGGATCTGGCTGAATACTATTCCTCCTATGTGCAGACCTACCTGAGCCGCGACGTGCGGGATCTGACACAAGTAGCGGACGAGTTGGCGTTTTACCGCTTCCTATGTGTAGCGGCGGCGCGGACGGGTACCCTTGTCAGTTACGAGGCGTTGGCGAAGGAAACGGAAATCTCCGCCCCCACCGCCAAACAGTGGCTGTCCGTGCTGGTGTCCTCCGGTGTGGTTATATTGATAGAGCCATATCACAATAACGCGTTGAAGCGAGTAGTGAAGGCACCCAGGATGTATTTTCTGGATACGGGACTCGCGGCCCACCTGACGAAATGGCAAAACGCCGCCGTCTTAGAAAGCGGGGCGATGGCGGGGGCGTTTTTTGAGACTTACGCTGTGTCGGAAATCTACAAAAGCTTCGCGAATATGGGGAAACGACCGCCATTGTATTATTATCGGGACAGCAACACGAAGGAAATCGACTTGATCATCTGGCAAGACGGCGCTCTGTATCCCATTGAGATCAAAAAGAGCGCTAACCCAACAGGGGCGACGAGGCATTTTACTGTATTGAATCCTGTCGCGGACGACAAAAACTATGACGAGCTGACCCGGCAACTGAAAATGGCAATCGGCCCGGGCTGCGTGGTATGCCTCGCCAACGACTTGCGCCCCATTGATCAGAAAAATTGGGCTGTGCCAGTTTGGCTGATATAAGTTTAAAAGCGGACAAGGTGAAAATTTCGCATGGGAAAGGAATATATTGTAATGGCAAGAAGCAACGATAACAAAATTCAAATCCGTAACAGCGCTAACGATTTCCTTGTGTTCTCAAAGGAAAACGGCGGCGACGGTGTTGATGTCCTGGTGGCTGGTGAGAACGTGTGGCTGACGCAGGGGTCTGTCTGCTCGCTTTACGACACATCAAAAAGCACCGTTTCGGAGCATTTGACCAATATCTTCGCGAGCGGTGAATTGGACAAGGATTCAGTTGTTCGGAATTTCCGAACAACTGCCACCGACGGCAAAACTTATAACTACAAATACTACAACCTGCAAGCGATTATCGCCGTGGGTTTCAAAGTCAATTCCGAAAAGGCGGTACGCTTCCGCGCATGGGCGGCAAATGTTCTGGCTGACTTCGCGATTAAAGGTTACGTACTTGACAAGGAACGGCTGAAAAACGACAAGGTATTCTCCCAGACCTACTTCGAGCGTTTGCTTGAAGATATACGGGAAATTCGTCTGTCCGAACGGAAGTTCTACCAGAAGATAACCGACATCTATGCGCTGTCATACGACTACGACCCCAAAAGCCAAGAAACAATTCTATTCTTCAAGACCGTGCAAAACAAGCTGCATTTCGCCATCCATGGCCATACGGCGGCAGAAATCATCGTAGAGCGGGCTGACGCCGAGAAGCGGTACATGGGCTTGACGACTTGGGAGGCCGCGCCCAAGGGCAAAATTCGCAAGTCGGACGTGACCATCGCCAAAAACTATCTCGGTGAGCAGGAAATGCAATCTCTGGAAAGAATCGTCACGGCGTATTTGGAGTTCGCGGAATTTCAGGCGACGCGGCAGGCGCCAATGTCGCAGAACGACTGGATGAAACGGCTCGACCTGTTCCTTAGGGCAGCAGGCACGGACTTGTTGACCAACGCTGGTAAGGTCACCGCTTTAGAGGCGAAAATCCATGCGGAGGGTGAGTTCGAGAAGTACCGCGTCATACAGGACAAGCTTTTCAGCTCCGACTTCGATAATTTCTTGCGCGAGGCGGACATT
>JAISDE010000032.1 GCA_031265035.1 Peptococcaceae bacterium
TCCATCAGCGAGGATGAGATGACCGTGATGGTGTATTGCGGGATCATCAGCTCAACGCCGGATCGGCCCGACATAACCGCCACCCTGATTAGGGAGCTTTGGGACGATTATGGCGTCAAGTACCCGGACGACGCGCCCGCGCCTTATCACAAAAGAGAGTGGCGCCTGTTTGGCGAGACGGACTTTTTCTACCTTGACGCCGAGGGCGAGTATTACGAGATGAGCGAACTACGATTAAGGGCGAGCCCATATAACCTCGCCAGCTTTCCCCTTGTGATCAAATACCTGCGCCACAGTAAAATTATTTTGCGAATAGCGAATGAGGCGGCGTGATATGAGCAAGCCCTATGACTGGGAAGACGCGGAATATACAAGGCAGCTCAGGCAAACTTATCCGGCGGCGAGAAAGCCCTGGGGCTTTTGGCTGCCGCCACTGATCGTCAGCGCGGTTTGCTATGCGCTGCTACTGGCCCGCGACCTTATTATAAGCCTGTTTATCAGCGGCGGGAGAGCTTCTGTTTTAGCCCGGCTGGAAATCGATCTTTACAGCCGTTACGCGTTTTTCGCGCTGCTGGCTTTGCCGCTGCTCGCCACCCTCCTGTTTTACGCCGGCGCGTTGATCATCGTTCCCCGACGGGAGGCGGCTGAGATGACCCGCCCCTCGGCTTCCCCGGACAAGGAGGAGCGCCGCCGGATTTATCAGGAGCAGTACCTGCTCTATACTTGGCGGCAAGAGACCCGGTGGCTAACCCGCGTCTTTTACCTTGTCCTCCTGACCGCCCAACTGGGACTGATCGTGTATAATGTATTTTTCACCGACGCGCGCCGGGAAGCCGCCTGGATTTACGATGATCTCAACCTGCTGCGCGCGGGGGATCTCTCCGTGTACGAAGGGGAGTTTCAGCCCACGGATCGCCCGATTCACAATACTTACGGCTACGCGATGATCCCGGACGGGGAATTTTATTATTTTACCTCCGACGCCGGCACGCTCCGCTGTTTGAGAAACACCCTTGCTTTCGACCGGCTGGCGCGGCCCGCTTACCGGGTGGAGTACCTGCCCAATACCTATACGGTGGTGTCTATCACCAATGACGACGGCGTCCTGCTGACCGGCCCCGACGTTACTCTCGATCTCAGGCCCCCCGGGGGAACCTGGCTTTACGGCGACTTGATTGTCCAAAGCCAGCCTGAGGTTTACGGCTATGGCCTGCTCAGCGAGGGCGGCCAGAAAGCCTTTGATTTGATGTACGGCGAATATTACAGCCAGGCTGTGGCTCTGGGTAAAGAGGATATACACAGCTTCTCCCTGGCCCAGCCCATAACGAAAGAGGAATATTATCGGGTACTGTCTCTTTATGAGGCGGCCACGGCCCGTTACAGCAGGCCGCCCTGGCGCTACGACACCAACGATACCTATCCTAATGTCAATAATAATAGAGGCAAAGACGCCGGCCTGAACGCCGGCCTGATCAAGACAGTGTACGCCGGCGGCGTTTCCTACAGCGATCCGGGTCTGGGCGAGCAATTTTTCGCCGCCCGGGAAAAGGCGGCGGCCATCGTCGCCGCCCTGCCGCCGGGACTGGGCACCGCCGGAAAATGCCGGTGGCTGGCGGGGTATTTGGCCGAGAACGCGGCATATTATACCGAGCCCGAGCCTCAGCGGGACTTTGTGGATAAAAACGGCATGTCCATTCACATCGCTATATCCGAGGGTAATCACACCACCGCCTACGGCGCGCTCATAGAGGGCCGTGCCGAAAGCGCCGGTTACGCCGCCGCTTTCGCGGCGCTGGCCTATGAGGCCGGCGTCCCGTGCCTTTACGTCAAGGGGGAATTGCTGGCCGGGGGGAGCGACGACAGGGGGAGCGATGACAGGGGGAGCGATGACAGGGGGAGCGATGACAGGGGGAGCGATGACAGGGGGAGCGACGGCGAAGGCGCCGAACCGAGCGGCCGCGGCGACAACTTCGAGACGAAAAGCGACGATGAAAGCGCCCAAGCGAGCGGCGCTGGCGAAAATACCGGGGCCAGGATTGAGGCGGGGGCCTTGGCAATCCTGCCGGGCCGCCACAACTGGAATATGGTCGATATCGACGGAAACTGGTATCACATAGACGCGACCCTGATGGACGCCGGCAACGCTTTGAGCGGCTGGGCCGCGGGCGGCGGCAGGGCAGCGAACGGCGGCGGCGGGGCCGGCGGCGCGACAGACGCCGGCAACGACCCGAGCGGCGGCGGGGTGGATGAGACTTACTTTTTGGCGGACGACAGCCGGATCGGCCTGACGCACAGGCCCATCTCCTACGGGGAATGCTATTTCGCCCCGTTGCCGGCGTCGCCGGCCGATTGACGAGGAGACGCGAAATGTACATTCCGTTTTTTATCCCCGAGATTGAGACCGTCAACCAGGAAAAGCTGCGGGATGTGCTCATGGGGAATATCTCCCGCCGGGAGGCCCATGAGCTGAAAGCCCGTATGTCGCGTAAGCGCCGAAAACACCTGACCGTCGTCCTCATCTGCGGGGCGGCCGCGGTGTTTTGCGCTTTGCTCCCCTTGGCCCAGGGCGGGTACGGCTTGTACAACGACTTTTATTACATCTCCCTCAGCGCCGCTTGCCTGGCGATCATAGGGGCGGCGACGCAAATCCCCGGCATAAGCATACCGCTGCAATATTTGAGCGCCCTCAAAACCTGCCGCCCCGGCGGCCGGATCACCTTTACCGCCTACCGAGACTACAACTTAAATAAAGTCGATCAAAGGCTCCTGGGCAGGATCGCCGCCTATGAGCTCAACGCCGACGAGGCGGGCGGCCTTCTCAATCTTGCCAAATACACCCTGGCCGCGCGGCGGAAAATCACCTTGCTTTTGGCGCTCATCGCCGCCGCCCTGGCTGTGTTTGCTTTTGCCTTTTTGCTCCCGCTAATCTCCTCCGACTACGACAATCCGGAAGCAGTGATCCTTTTGGCCCGTTTGGCGGTTTTGGGGGTGGTGGCATGCGTTTTTGGCGTAATTAGATCCCCTCTTATGGCCCGAGCCACCAAAAAGTACATCAGCGCCCTAAAAATCACTTACGCCGATGAGCGAATCCGGGAACGGGAAAAGCTGGCGGAGGGCGTTATCGCCGAGCTGAGAGCCAGGACGCTGACGCCCACTATCAGCCTGACGGCGGGACGGGAACCGACGACGGCATACGCCAGCAAGCTGGGGGGGACGCCCTATCTCCCGCCGGGCTTCCCCTACCCCCGAGGCGCCGACGGCCAGCCCCTGCGCCTGCTGGCCCAGCTCAACCTGGAGGAATTGCCCCGGCTGCCGGACTTCCCCCTCGGCGGCATCCTGCAATTCTACATCGCGGACGATGATCTCTGCGGCATGGATCCCGCCAGGCGGACAAGGCAAAAAAATTTTCGCGTCGTCTATCACAAGGAAATCATCAGGGACGCCTCCCAACTGGCCTCGCCGCCTCGGCTCCCGGCTGGGGACGCTTGCTTTCCCGCCACCGGCTTCCCCCTTGAGGGGGAGTACGTCTTGCGGGGCAAGCTGGAGCAAATGCCTGTCACGCCCGAGGATTTTCGTTTTTACGGGCAGGCCCTGCCCCTGTGGCAAGCCGCCCTGCCCCCCGCCGCCGGCCCGGCGGCTGGCAACCTGCCCAATGACGCTTACGATCGCCTGGCCGCCGCTTTCAGCACCGGCGGTCACCGGGTCGGCGGCTACCCCTTTTTCACCCAGGCCGACCCCCGGGACGCCGCCGCCCTGTCCGGCTATACGACATTGCTGCTGCAAATAGACTCCCGGGACGGCATCACCTGGGGCGACAACGGCGTCGCCAACTTTTTCATCCCGCCGGCCAAACTGCGAGCCGGGGATTTCTCCGACGTACTGTACACCTGGGACTGCTATTGAGGCCGCTTATTGAGCCAGCCTTGCCAGCCCGCCCCTATTTAGGCCAGCTTTAGGCCAGCCTCATCGGCCCGCTTGATTGAGTCTAGCCTTGCCGGCCCGCTCCTATTTAGGCCGGCTTTAGGCCAGCCTTGTCGGCCCGCTCATAAGAGACGGCGCCTTATCCCTTATATAGGGCCAGCCCCTCATACAGCCCCTCCCCCGCGATCTCCGTCAGCCCGGCGCCGGTGGTCAGCCCCGTCTCTACCGGCACCCGGGCCAGTCCCGTCAACCGCCGGGTCAGGACATAGGCGCCGCCGTCCTCCTCCCGGTAAATCAGTTCCCGGGGCGCGGCGAAGCAATCCTCCCGCCGGTCGGCGATCAACTCCACCGCCGCGTTCATGCCAATCAGCACCCCGGCCGGCGGCGCCTCGATGGCCAGCTCCACCGAAAAATAAACATCGTCGCCGCTGAGGGCCGAAAAGGCGCCGTCGGTCTCCCGCTCCGCCGCCGCCGCGATCTTAGTCACGACGCCGGCCAGGGTGTCCTCCCGCCCGCCGGCCTGGATCCGGCAGTCGGCGCCTATCGCCACCCCCGCCAGATCCGATTCCTCCACCCTGGCCCGAACGATCAGCAGCTCGTCGTCCTCGATCACAACCAGCAGGCCCGAGGCCGCCGCGCCTTGCTTGGCATTCACCAGGGTTACCCGGCCGCCGGCCGGGGCGGTAATCGCCGCGTCCCGCAGCCGGATCCGCTTTTCCTCCAGCGCCACTCTTTGCAGCGCCAAAGCGGCGGCGGCGGGATCGGTGTCCCGTTTTAAGGCGTCGTCCAAGGTGACGACGGCGCTCTTGTGCCTGACCTCGGCGGTATCCAGAGCCTCCCTGGCCCGCTCCAGCGCGTCGGACGCGCCGCGGGTCGCGTCCTGATAAGCCGCCTCCGCCTTTTGCAGGGCTTCCTCGGATTGGGTCGCGGTCTCCCGGGAAACCCCGCCCGCCGCGAAAAGGGCCTGATTGTCGTCCCGGATCCGCCGGGCGGTATCAAGATTTACGGCGGCCGCCACCACCGCCGGCTCCTGCCCCCGCCGGGCCAGCAGTGTCTCATATTCCCGCCGGGCCGCCCTGGCGTCGATGGCCGCCGCCGACTCGCTCTCTCTGGCGTTGGCGATGGTCGTCTCCAAGGCCCGCTGCTCGCCGGACAGGCTGGCCTCGGCGCTTTGTATGCTCAACTCGGCCCGGCGAATCTCCAGGGCCAGCGCTTCCGTGTCCAATTCCGCCAGCAAATCCCCCGCCGCCACCTTGTCGCCTTCTTGGACATAGATCCGCAGCACCCGCAAGCTCGACGGCGCGTAGACCTCCGCCTTGGCCGCCGACTCGACCAGGCCGTCCGCTTTCACCACCCGCTCCAGCGCGGTTCGGGCCAGGATCGCCGCCGGCCCCGGCAAAGCGCTCTGACCCGCGACAACGGCGATCAAAAAGATCAGCAGCGCCGCCCCGACCGCCCCGGCGGCGATCAGCCTGCCCTTGCCCCAGCGGGCCTTAGCTTTCTGTAATCCTCGCGACGCCGCCTGCCACCGCCGCGCCAGCCATGCCGATATTTTCCCCATAATTTATCACTCCACACTTTTCAGGGACTCAATCATATCGATTCCCTGTATGCTGCCGGCCATTACCCGATTGACGATCAGGGTAAACAAAAACGTCAGCCCCACCGCTATGCCATAACTCGGCGGCGCGATGGTTTTGCCAAACATTACCAGATCCACTTCCGCCGTTCGAACCACATATTGATGCAGCCCCGCGCCAAAAAGCAGGCCCAAGGCCACTCCGATCACCGTATTGATCATATTTTCCCGAAAAATATAGTTTTCCGCCTCCCGATCAAAAAAACCCAGCACTTTCAAGGTGGCCAGTTCCCGCTTGCGCTCGTCGATATTGATGCCGGTGAGGCTGAATAAGACGACGAAGGCCAGCAGGCCGCCGGAAACGATGAGGATCAGCACCACCACGTTGAGGGAGTTGATCATATCCGCGTAAAAATCCCGTACCACCGCGTTGAAGGACAGGGCGCTGACGCCGCTGTTGTCCAGAATCCGCTCGCTCATCAAGTCCCGCCGGGCCGGCTCCTGGGGCCGGGTACGGCAAAGCAGCGCGGTATAGCTTGGCGTCTTCTCCCAAAGCGCCCGGTAATGCTCCGGCCGCATATACACATAATGCCCGACATAGTTTTTCGTGACGCCGCCCACTGCCACCCGGAAGCTTTGATCATCCCCGTCCGTTAAAACAATCTCCATGCCGGCGCTCACCCCCAGCAGGGAAGCCAGCTTTTGGCTGATCACCACCGTTCCCCCGTCGGGCGCTACCGCCGCGCCGGAGCGGGGATCGCTCAGCTGGATAAACTCCGACAGCCGGTCGGCGTCCTCCGGCACCACCAACACCGTCTCGTATTGGCGTCCCGCCGCCAGCCCCGCGTCCACATTTTCCCGATGCTGATACTGCCACGCCTCCACATCCGCCTGGGCGGCCAGATAGCGCTCCAGCGCCGAGCGATCGGAGCGCCCCGCCTGATCGGACAGGGTGATCTGCATACCGTAGAGGAAAATCTGATCAAACTGGCGGGCGGCGATCACCCTGATGGAGTCCCGCACCCCAAAGCCGGTCAGGACGATGCCGGTACAGCCGATAATGCCGGTAGTGGTCATCAGGAAGCGTTTTTTGTAGCGCAAAATATTTCTGGCGGTCACCTTGGCGGAAAAACTCATGGCTGACCAAAGGGCTGGGATATTCTCCAGAAAAATCCGCTTGCCGGTGGGGGGCGCCTTGGGCCGGGTCAAAACCGCCGGCACCTGCCGGGCGTCGGCCGCCGACACCAAAATTGTCGGGGCGATCACGCTGAACAGGGAGATCGCGAAGGCCTGCCCGCACAGGCCGGCGTATAAAGGCGTGGCGATGGGTGGCAGCATATACATGATCTTGTAACCGAAATTAAAGATAGCGATGGGGAAAAGCCAATACCCGATCCCGAGGCCCAGGATGGTGCCCGGCACGCCTACCGACAGGGCATAGAGCAAATATTTCCCCATCGTGGCGCTGACCCCGTAGCCCAAAGAGCGCATCGCCGCGGCGGCGGGGCGGTCGTCCTCAATGATCCGCACCATGCTGGTAAAGGCCACCAGGGCCGCCACCAAAAAGAAGACCAGGGGAAAGGTATAGCTCAGGGAATCAATGCGCTGGCTGTCTTGCTCGTAACTGGCGAAACCCAGGCTTTGATCCAAGCCCAGCACATAGCATTTCGCCTCCGGCAGGTCGGCCAGGGCCCGACGGGCCTCCCGCAGGTCTTTTTCCGCCGCCGCTGTTTCCCGTTCGGCAAAGTCTGCCGCCGCCCGCCAATCCGCCTGCCGATCGCTCAAAGCGTCCCTGGCCAGGGACAGCTCCGCCTCGGCGGCGGCCAATTTGGCCAGGCCGCCATAGCGCATATCGTCAAGGGTTCTGGCGGCGGCCCACAGCGCTCGCTCCTGCTCCGTCAGGCTGCCCTCGCCTTGCCGCAGGCGGCGCTCCTGCCCCAGCAGCGCCGCGCTCAGCGCCGCCGCCTGGGCCGCCGCGGCATCGGAGCTGGAGCCGGCGCCCGCGCCTATGCCGGCTCCAGCATTCGCCCCGGCTTCCGCGGCGGCGCCGGCGCTGGCGCTGGCGCCCGCGCCTACGCCGGCTCCGGCACCCATCCCAGCGCTTACGCCGGTACCATTGCCCGCGCCGGTATCCGCCTCTGCTCCCGTACCTGCGCCCGCACTCGCGCTCGCGCCTACGCCGGCTCCGGCACCCGTCCCAGCGCCGGCTTCGGCCAGCGCCGTCTCCCCTTCCCGCAACGCCTGCCAGCCCTGCCGGAGGGACTGCCGGGCCGCCGCCAGCGCCGCCTCACCGGCCTGGTACTCCCGCTGCCCCTGCTCAATACCGTTCAGCAAAGCCCCTCGCTGCCGCTCCAAATCTTCCTCACCCGCGGTCAATTCCGCCGCCGCCGCAGCCAACTCCGCCTCGCCGGCCGCCAAAGCCGCCCTGGTATCAGCCAGGCGGGCATAGCCGGCGGCGATTTCCCTGGTCGCCCGCGCGGCCAGCAGCCGCCGCCGATCGGCGGTCAGCGCCTCGCCAATCTGGCGCAGCTCTTCCTCCGCGGCGGCGGAAAGATCCTTGTAGCGCTGATCAAAGCGGGAAAATCCCGCCGGGTTGGCCAGGGTAATCCTGGCCTCGGTATAAGTATCGGCGACAAAATCGTCAAAAGGAATATACGCGTAGGAATCCAGCGTGCCGCTACCCTTGCCGGACGACCCCAGATCCGCCCGGATATAGAGGGGGGATTCCACAAAACCGGTAATCGTATAAGACGTCCGTGCCACAACGTCTTCCAGTCCGCTGTCGTCGCCGGTGGACAGCGTCAGCTCATCCCCTATCCCGCTGCCGGTCATCTGGGAAAAACGGTATTCCATAGCGCATTCACCCGCCGTCTCCGGCAGCCGGCCGGCGACCAGGATCGGCTCCGCCATTCGGGCGGCGCCCTCCGCCCCCAGGGAATGAAAACGGCACAAATAGCTGGCGCCCTTGAACTTAGCGAACAAATCCGCCGAATAGGCCGGCGCCGCCCGCTCCACCCCAGCCGCCTCCGCCAGCGCCGCCAGATGCTTTTCCGTCAGCCCAAAAACGCTGATCACCTGGATATCATACATGGCTTGCCGATCAAAATAGCGATCAAAGGTAGTATTCATATCCGGCGAGGTAGAGCGCAGGCCGACAAAAAACGCCGCCCCCAGCGCCGTGATCAGTAAAATCATCAGCGAGCGGCGCTTATTGCCCAATATAGCGCGCAGCACATTTTTACCGTAAGCGCTCATCCCTGCTTCCCCTTCGCTTCCCGCCCCATCATATCGCTCACCAATCGCTACCCTTCGCTTCCAGCCCCATCATTTGACGAATCCTTACCACTCGATATCCTCCACCGGCTTGGGCAGCGGGTTGCGCTCCGTCTTGTAAACTACGCCGCTGCGGATATGAATCACCCGATCCGCGGCCGGAGCGATAGCGTAATTGTGGGTGATGATCACCACTGTTTTGCCCTGCTCCCGGCAAGTATCCCGCAGCAACGCCAAAACGGCCCGGCCCGTGGCGTAATCCAGCGCTCCCGTAGGCTCGTCGCACAAAAGCAGCTTGGGGTTTTTGGCGATGGCCCGGGCGATAGACACCCGCTGCTGCTCCCCGCCGGAAAGCTGCGCCGGGAAATTGTGCATCCGTTCCTCCAAGCCCACCGCCCGCAGGGTCTCCACCGGATTCAGCGGCGCCCGGCAAATTTGCAGCGCCAGCTCCACATTTTCCAGCGCCGTCAGATTGGGTACCAAATTGTAAAACTGAAAAACAAAGCCGATCTCGTCCCGCCGATAGGCGGTCAGCGCTCGCTGATCATAATCGCTGATCACGTTGCCGTCCACCGTGATCCGCCCCGAGGTGGGCGTATCCATCCCGCCCAAAATATTCAGCACCGTGGACTTGCCCGCGCCGGAAGGCCCCACCACCAAGGCGAATTCCCCCCGCTCAATTTCCATAGAGATACCGGCCGCGGCCCGCACCTCCACCTCGCCTGCCTGATAAATCTTCACCAAATTCTCAATGCTCACAAACGCGCTCATACCTATAATTATAATCAACAGCGAAAAAATAGCAAGAGCAGTTTGCGATGGCTAATATTTTTTCGATCACTTTATCGCCCTATTACCGCCCTGTTTCCGCTGCTTTTCCGCCGTTTTTCCGCCATTTTTTCGTCATTTTCCTAAACATTTCCTTAACATCACATTGTCTTTTCATTGGGCTTTTTCAGGGCTTTTTCAGGGCTTTTTTAGGGCTTTTTTAGGGCTTTTTCACGAGCCAATGCCCTCCCTTCGCGGAGCCGACGCGCTCAACCAGCCCGCGTTTCTTCAAAGCGTCGATACTTTTCTGAACGCCCCGCGATGACAGCCCCACTTCCTCGGCAATCCTTTTCGCGCTGATTTTCGGTCGCGCTATCAGCAGTCGGACGATTGCCCGTCGCGTTTCATTATCTACGAACTTTTCTACGAACTCATCCGCGTTTTCTACGAACCCATCCGCATTTTCTAAGAACTCATCCCCGTTTTCTAAGAACTCATCAGCAAGTTCCTCCTTACTGCTCGCGGCGCCGAATCTCGGCTCGCTCATCCGCTTCGCCTGCGCTTCAACGGCATCCAGAATCGCGGAAAGGGTGAACTCGATGAACTCGCCGGAATCATTTTGCCTCTGGGCGTTTTGAAGCGCGTCGTAGTATCGGGGCCTTTTCTCGTATACCAATGATTCCATTGGTATCCAAGCGAAGATCTTGTTCCACTTCGCCAGGATGAGCTTCTGCCAGAGCCGACCCATGCGACCGTTGCCGTCAGCGAAAGGATGGATCGTCTCGATTTCGCAATGCATTATCGCGCCTTTCAGAACAGGATGAAGCTCTGTGGTTTTCGCCCATTCGAACAATTCCCCAATCAACCGCGGGACGAACCGCGGACGCGCCCCCCTATGAATCACCACATCGCCATCGAACACGCCCACGTCGCCGTCGCGGAACTTGCCGGATTCCTTGACCAACCCATCCGTCATCAGCATGTGCGCTTTCAAGAAGTCTTTAACAGTATATGGGTCGAACGTCATTATCTTGTCATAGGCTTCGTAGGCGTTCTTCACCTCTTTCACTTCCGCTTGCTTTCCGGCGACCAGCTTGCCATCAATTACATCCGTTACCTCGCCCAAAGAGAGGGTGTTGCCCTCGATGGCAAGCGACGAATGGATAGACCTCACCAGGTTCTCGCGGTGGAGCTTGATGTCGCGTTTGAAGCTTGTGCCGTATTCGAGACGAGTGACGGTCTCAACTATTTTCGTCAGGTAATCGGCAGTCTTGACGGTTATGGTGTATGGCGGCTCATTGGTCATCTTTTATCACCTCTACTGCCTCCATGCCGTACCAATCCCCGCCGATTTTCAAATCCACCCGCAGGGGCACCGCCAGATCCACCACCCGCTCCATCGCCGCCTTGATTTCCCCTTTGAGCGCCAGGGCCTTTTCCCTGGGCAAATCAAAGAGCAGCTCGTCATGAACCTGCAGCACCATGGTTTCCGCCAGCCCCTCCCGGGCCAAAAGCTCCCCCACGTCCACCATGGCCAGCTTCATGATATCCGCCGCCGTCCCTTGAATCGGGGCGTTCATCGCCGCCCGCTGGCCAAAGGCCCTGGTATGGTAATTACCGCTTTTCAATTCCGGTAAATACCGACGGCGGTGAAACAGCGTCTCCACATAGCCCTTGGCGTCGGCGTCCGCCAGCAGGCGGTCAAAATACTCCCTCACGCCGGGATAGCGCTGAAAATAGCGATCCATGTAAGCTTTCGCCTCATCCCGGCTGATCCCCAGATCCTGAGCCAGCCCAAAATCGCTGATGCCGTAAATCAGGCCGAAATTGACCGCTTTCGCCGCCCGCCGCAGTTGGGGCGTGACCGCCGCCGGCTCGACCCCAAAGACCTCCGCCGCCGTCCGGCGGTGAATGTCCTGATCCTGGCGAAAAGCCTCTCGCAGCGCCTCATCGCCGCAAATATGGGCCAAAATCCGCAACTCAATCTGGGAATAATCCCCCGACAGCAGACAGCAACCGGGCGAGGCCACAAACGCCCGGCGGATCTGCCGGCCTTCCTCCATCCGAATCGGGATGTTCTGCAAATTCGGCTCAGCGCTGGACAAGCGGCCGGTCACGGTGGCGGTCTGGTTGAGGGAGGTATGGATTTTTTGGCTTTGGGGATCCATGATGGCCAGCAACCCCTCCACGTAGGTGCTTTGCAGCTTGGCGTACTGCCGGTAGGCCAGGATCTTGCCGGCGACAGCGAAACGCTCCGCCAGGTATTCCAAGGTGGCGGCGTCGGTGGAATAACCGGTTTTAGTTTTTTTGCCTTTTGGCAAACCCATTTTATCAAATAGAATGGCGCCCATCTGCTTGGGGGAATTTAAGTTGAAGCTTTCCCCCGCCATCTGATAGATTTCCGCCGTCGTCGCCTCAATCTTCGTTTTTAAATGGCCGCCGATTTCCCGTAGCACCGCCGGGGCCAGCTGCACGCCCCGGATTTCCATTCCGGCCAAAAGCGGGGCCAGGGGCCTTTCCGCCCGTTCATACAGTTCCCACAGTTGAGCCGCTGCCAGCTTTCGCGGCAGCTGCTCCGCCAGCTCCGCCATCGCCGTCAGCAAGGCGCCCAGCCAGGCTTCCCGCCACAGCGCGCTGCCCTGTTTGGCGGCTTCTTTCTCGCTTTTGGCCAGGTACTGGGGCTCCAATTCCTCCAGCCCCCGCAGCGCCTGCCAGGGACTGGCGGGGTTCAGCAAATAGCCCATCAGCAGCAAATCCTCCAGGGGCGGGGCCAGCTTGATACCGGCGGCGTTAAAATACAAGCAGGCTTGCTTGGTATCCAGGCAAATTTTCGTCACCCGATCGTCCGCCAGATAGGGCGCCAAAACCGGCAGGGCCGCGGCCGGCGAAAAAGGGCCGTCGGCCAAAAGGCATACCGGCGCCTGGCCCGCCAACGCCAGGCCCAGGGCCTGCCAGGTAAAGCCGCGCCAGTTGGCGCCGGCGACGCCGGGCAGGAGGTACAGCCGGCCGCCCTTTTCCCGCAGCGGCCGCAGATAAGCCTCCAGCGCCCCGGCGTCAGCCAGGCGGGCCGCCCCGGTTGACGCGGTTGCCCCGGGGAAAAGCGTCCCGGGCGAGGGATCCGGCTCCGCGCCCGCGCCCAGTCTCCGCTTTGCGCCGGCGCCAGCATCCGCATCTCGCTCCGCGCCAGCGCCTCGCTCTGCACCCGCACACAGCCCCGCGCCGGCACCCGGCCCCGCGTCAGCGCCAGCGCCCGCGTCTCGCTCCACGCCCGCGCCAGCGTCAGCGCCTCGCTCCACGCCCGCGCCCGCGCCTCGCTCCGCGCCCGCGCCGGCATCCGCGCCTCGCTCCGCACTCGCGCCCGCGTCTCGCTCCGCGCCCGCGCCAGCATCCGCGCCAGCGCTCATCTCCCGCAGCGCCTCCGCCAACAGCCCCTTAAACTCCAGTCGGCGAAACAGCCGGGCCTTGGCCGCCGGGTCGCCATTTTGCCGCCGCATCTCGGGGAAAGAAACCGTCACCGGCACAGCCCGATCGATCAGCGCCAGCCGCCGGCTCAACCTGGCCAACTCCTCATGCTCCCGCAACCTCTCCCCCAGCTTTTTGCCGGCATAAATCCCCGCGTTGGCCAATACCCCCTCCACGCTCTCATGATCCAGCAACAGCTTGATAGCCGTTTTCTCCCCGATGCCCGGCACGCCAGGGATATCGTCGGAGCTGTCGCCCATCAGCCCCTTTAGCTCCGTAATCTGCCAGGGCGCCAAGCCGTACACCTCTCTCAAATGCGCCTCGTCAAACCACTCCAGCTCCGATATGCCCTTGCGGGTAAACAAGACCGCCGTGTGCTGATCGATCAGCTGAAAACAATCCTTGTCCCCGGTAATAATCCGCACCGTCATACCCTCGGCGCCGCCCCGCGCGGCCAGGGTCCCGATCAGGTCGTCGGCCTCATAGCCCGGCAATTCCAGCCAAAACACGCCCATGGCGTCCAAAACCTCCCGCAGCACCGGCATCTGGGCCCGCAACTCCTCCGGCATACCCTTGCGGCTGCCCTTATAACCCGCGTACATCTGATGCCGAAAAACGAGCTTGCCAGCGTCAAAGGCCACCGCCAGATAATCCGGCGCCTCCATGCCCAGGGCTTTATTCAGCATATTGCAGAAGCCATAAATCGCGTTGGTCACGAAACCATCCTGGGTCATCAGGGGCGGCACCGCGTAAAAGGCCCGATTGGCCAAGCTATTGCCGTCGATCAGCATCAATTTCGTCATGTCTAAACCCCTCTCTTTACATGCCATCCCTTATAGGTCATACCTTTTAGCTATCCCTTTTATCCCTACCATACGGCAATGCCCCGGCGTCTAAGCGCTTACCTCTCGGCGCCGCCATATTTGCCGCAATTCCCTAAAGGTAAATACCGCCGTCACGGCCGCCGCCAAAACATCCGCCGCCGGCCCGGCGTACAACACGCCCTCCAAGCCAAATAAACGGGCGAAAAGCAGGATCAGCGGGATGAGCAGCAGGATCTGGCGGGACAAGCTGAGGGCCGCGCCCCGCAGGGGCTTGCCGATCATCTGAAAGAAATTGGACGATAAAATCTGGAAGCCGGCCAGCGGCATCATCATCAGGAAAATCCGGAAGCACTTCACCGCGAAACTAGTGTAATATTGATTTTCCTGGCCGAAAACATTGATGATTTGCAGCGGGAAAAACTCAAAAGCCAAAAAGCCGACAAACATGATCCCCGTAGCGGCCAATACCGCCAGCCGGTAAGCCTCCAAGACCCGGCCCAATTTGCCGGCGCCGTAATTGTAGCCGATAATCGGCTGCGCGCCAACGGATATCCCGATTACGAAAGCGATCATGATCTGATTGACCTTCATCACAATCCCCATACAAGCCAGGGGGATCACCTCCCCATAAGGCGAAAGCGCCCCATAGCGAGTCAAGGTATTATTCATCACAATCTGCAAAAAAACAAAGGATACTTGGGTCAAAAAGCTGGAAATGCCCGAGGTATAGATCGCCTTGCAGGATTTGGCCCGGAGCCGCCAATTGGCGATCCGATAGGAGATCAGCTTGAACCGGGGCAAATAAATCACAAACAGCGCGGCGGTGGCCGCCTGGCCGATGATCGTGGCGTAAGCCGCCCCGGCCACGCCCCAGCCAAAAACGAAAATGAACAGCGGATCCAAAATAGTGTTGATCACCGCGCCCGTCAATGTGGCCAACATGGCGTAACGGGGACTGCCATCGGCCCGAATCACGTTCTCATGGCACAGGGACAGAATCACAAAAGGCATCCCGAACAAACAAATGCCGGCATAAGTCTTCGCGTAAGGCATCACCTCCGCCGTAGCGCCGAAAAGACGCAACAAAGGCTCCAAATACACGCTGCCTAAAACGAGTACCAGCAAGCCGGTGATAATAGAGAGCAAAGAGGCGTTGCCCACAATTTCCTCCGCCTCCCGCCGCTGGCCAGCCCCCAACCGCAAGCTGAAGCTGGCGGCGGCGCCGTTGCCCACCCACAGGCTCAAGGCCAGGCAAATAGTCACCAGAGGAAAAGCCACATTGGTGGCGGCGTTGCCATAATAACCCACGCCCTGACCGATAAAAATCTGATCCACAATATTATAAATCGAATTGACCAGCATAGAGACGATACTTGGCACAGAAAAACGAAACAACAACTTACTGACGCTTCCCGCGGCGAACTCACTCGCCCCTTGGTTTACCGATGTCACCATTTTTTCCTTGTTTCCTCCATTTGATGTTTTTCCCCTTCACTTAATTGATATCTTTCCCCTTCACTCAGATTGATGTTTTTTCCCTTCACTTACTATTGATGTCTTTCCCCTTCCCCCATTGTACCATCATTGCCCCGCCGCCGCAAACCAACCTGCCACGCGGACCTGCGCCCCGCGTCCCATTGCCGCCGTAACGATGCCTAAGCAGGCCCTGAGTGGGTGACAGGCAAAGCAAAAGGACAGAGCGCTTTTACCAACTCCGTCCGTCAACTTTCCTTGACCCTCTTTTTCATAAGAGCTTTTTCATAAGTTAAAGTTATCGCTTCGTATCTGTTGTTATTTCCATTATGTCGGAAATGTCACATTGCAAAGCGTTACAAATGCGGTCAAGTATATCCGTATTCACGGTTTCGTTCTTTGACAGCTTCGTAACCGTGGCGGTGCTGATACCCACGAGCTTTGGCAAATCTTTTTTCTTCAAGTCTTTATCCAATAATAAATGCCAAAGTTTCTTATAGCTGATTGCCATAGCCTATCACCTCTACTTCCGGCATATTTTCCAAATAAGAGAACGATTGCGGCGGGTGCGTCATCCCAATATCGGAAAGCGTAAGCGGCTCTCGAAACTGCGTCACCGCGCCGAGTTTGTACGCGACGGCGGTTGTTTTGCCTTTGTAGTAACTCCTGTAAAACCGATAAGATATTCCCGCGTATTTCTTTGTCCGATGCCAAACATCAAGTATGTTGCCGACGATTATCTCGTCAATACCGACTTCCGCGACAATCCGCATTTGCGGAGCGGTTGAATAAATCACAATCGAATCTACGCTCCTGTTTCCGCGCGCTTTACGAAACTCAAACTGCTTCGTGCCGTTTAGAATCTTCTCAACATGCTGCGGGTTAATTGATAATAACATCTTGCGCATCAACATTTCCCTCCTTTACCACACGGAAAACTCCGGATAGTCGGCTTTGAGTGAATCGAAAAAGGCATCGCTCATATCTATTTCCGCAAACTTTGTGAATTGAAATCTACCCGCGGCGGGGGTGGCAAAGGTGGGCGCTTAAAAGGTGGGCGCTTAATGTTGAGGTTCCAGCGATTGCGCCTGAGAGACCACTAAGCAGTTACTTTTATATTGAACCGCATAAACGATGTAGTGACGGACGGCGACAAAATTACGTTCAGCGTCACCGTAATTAAAAAAACGACAAGGTATTCGATGAACTCCGCGAGGTATTCTTGAATGAAACCCGTAAGTATCCGCGCTCGGCGCGCCGTCACGTCACATTCTAAATCGCTTGAATAGCAAGAAAGCGCGGTATCCGCTGATCCGGGCGCCGCGCTTTCTTGTTATTCAAAGGCTGTTTGGTTGATATGCACAGAACCAATCCAGAGATTCGCAAAATTTTCTACACAAAATTTTTATTCTCTGCTTGCAATTCTCGTCCTTTATTATGACAAGCGGCACGACTGCCGCTATACCTTGGCCCATATTCTCAAACCTGCCTTTCCTGAATTAGCGCGGCGCCTACGCGCCTATTTTATGCTCGTGTTCGATTGGGAATTCCGACCGCAATTTGCGGTCGGACAGAGGAAACGAGGTGTCTATTTAGAGCCCCAGAACACAGCGCGTAACCGCTCAGTGGTCGGGCGCTTGGCGCTGTGGACAAACCCGTGAGTGGCGGACGCTGATTACGCGAGCTGAGCGACCTAAGGCTCATTTAGTCTATAAGCTTTCTCCCATAATCATTTTAACCGCCGTATCCACGTCGTAACCATCTTTTATGAGTTTGGACAAACGGTTAATACCTCTGGCCTCGCCAATCGCTTTGCCTCTAGCCTCGCCTCTGGCCTCGCCTCTGGCCTCGCCAATCGCTTTGCCCCTGGCCTCGCCTTTAGCCTCCGCCTCAGCCCGCGCCGCCGCTAGCTGCGCCTCATTGAGTCGCTGGGTAAAGTAAGGGCTGTCCTCCATCGCTCGCAAGTCTTGGTGATTGGCCACTGTAAAATTGTACACCCGGATCAACTCCCTCCCTAAATCATTCGCCTCAAACTCGGTGGCGTAGGCGGCCGCCTCATCCTCGCTACTCACAGCGAAAAATCGCGTAAAGATATAAAGATCATTATCCTCGGGCGC
>JAISDE010000047.1 GCA_031265035.1 Peptococcaceae bacterium
AATTATTTTTTTGCGCGCCGTTGATCTGAAAAACCACGCGGATACGGAGGACGTGTTTCAAGAGGGACACCATGACGAATCCGGCAATGGTGAACAGCCCTCCATCGCTCCGTTACAAGACCAAAACAGCGGACACCACCGCAAGAGAAACTGAACTCATATATCGTGATTCGCAAGCGCCGTGAACACCTATATTTACAGGCTTTACGACTCTTGCGGAATTATTGTGGTCTGACTGTTTATTGTGTCCTGTAAGGGACGGTTGACGCAATGTGCGTTGACACAAATGCTTTTTATGCTGTCAGATGCGATCGACGACAGCAAGTGTAAATTCTGTCGTCCAGAAAATTCCAAAAATTATGTTGGATTCTTTGCGGGATTTAGGGTAGAATAGTAGCTGAATAATTGTTGGCGGGGTTCAGTAAGGAGGAAAAGTCGTGGCTATTGACGCTGTTTCAAAGTTTTTTGGGAATCATAAGGAAGGCGGCTCGCAGGAGCAGGTTCTGGCGTTGGATCTGAATTTGCTTACCCCTAATCCTTATCAGCCCCGTAAGGCGTTTGATGAGGGTCAGCTGGAGGAAATGGGCAAGTCGATGCGGGAAATTGGCGTGATCCAGCCGATTGTGGTGCGTCGCAGCGGGGAGCGGTATGAGCTGGTGGCCGGCGAGCGGCGTTTCCGGGCGGCGAAATTGATTGGTATGACTACCATTCCGGCGGTAATCCGCAATTTTACCGATAAAGAGATGGCGACCATCGCTTTGGTGGAGAATCTTCAGCGGGCGGATCTGAATTATTTTGAGGAAGCTGAGGGCTTCCAGCGCCTGATTGAGGAATTTGGCATGACCCAGGAGGAAGTGGCGGCCCGGGTGGGGAAAAGCCAGCCCACCGTGGCCAACAAGCTGCGGGTGCTGCGGCTTGATCCCCAAGTGAGGGAAAAGATCATCGCTGGCGTGGTGACGGAGCGCCATGCCCGGGCTTTGTTAAAATTGGGGGCGGTGGAGGAACAGCTCCTGATCCTGAAAGAGATCTATGATAAAGAGTTGAATGTCAAGGATACGGAGTATTTGGTCGGCGAGCTTTTGGCGGGCCGGGCGGAGATAGGGGAGGACGGCGACGAGGAAAATGATCCGGCGGCGCCCAAAAAGAGGACGCTGGTTCGCCGGATGTCCCCGGATATGCGGATTTATATCAATACGATTCAACAGGCGGTGAAGACCATCCGGGAGGCGGGGCAGACGGCTGAGGTTGAGCAGACGGAGACGGACGACTTTATTTTGCTGACTATTCGGCTGCCCAGGGTAAAGCGGCAGGGCGATGAGGGCAAATAAGCTTTTGAAGTGTTTCATGTGAA
The DNA here is from genome assembly GCA_031265035.1 of Peptococcaceae bacterium. Taxonomy (GTDB): domain Bacteria; phylum Bacillota; class Peptococcia; order DRI-13; family UBA5745; genus JAISDE01. The sequence goes on from JAISDE010000047.1 coordinate 1,352, forward strand.
ACATTTTCGCGGGGGAGGAACCCATGACAAAGGTCTTGGCTGTGGCGAACCAAAAGGGCGGGGTGGCGAAGACGACCTCAACGATCAATATTGCCGCGGCCCTGGCGGAGGAGGGTCGTCAGGTGCTGCTGGTGGACATGGATCCCCAAGGCAATGCCACCAGCGGCTTGGGGATCGATAAAGAGGCGGGGATGCGCTGCGTTTATGACTGCCTGATCAATGAGTATCCGCTGGCGAAGGTGTGCAAGGCCACACCGGTGGAGGGCCTGCGGCTGATCCCGGCGACCATCCAGCTGGCGGGGGCCGAGGTGGAGATGGTGGGGATGGTGGAGCGGGAGAATCTGCTGAAAAATATTCTGACGACCTACGTCAAGGATTATGATTATGTGATGATCGATTGCCCGCCGTCCCTGGGCCTGCTGACGTTAAACGCGCTGACCGCGGCGGACGGTATTTTGATCCCGGTGCAATGCGAGTATTACGCTTTGGAGGGTCTGGGCCAGCTGCTCAATACTATTGATTTGGTGAAAAAGCATTTGAATCCCAAGTTGGAGGTGTTTGGGACGCTTTTGACGATGCAGGATCACCGCACCAATCTATCCAGCCAGGTGGCGGATGAGGTGCGCCGGTATTTCAAGGAAAAGACCTTCACCCAGGGGATTTCCCGCAATGTGCGGCTGAGCGAGGCGCCCAGCTATGGGCTGCCCATCGGGCTATATGATCCACGCTCCAAAGGGACGGAGCAATACAGGCAAGTAGCGCTGGAGGTGATCAGCCGTGGCTAAACCCAAGGAGATCGGCGGCTTGGGCAAGAAGGGCAGGGGGTTGGAGGCGCTGTTTCCCCCCCGGCCGGCCATGACCCGGAGTCAGACAGAGACAGAGATGGTGGCAGGGGAGGTCAGGGCGGCCCGGGATATTCCAATAGATCGGATTGGGGTCAATCCTTTTCAGCCTCGGCTGGGTTTTGATGAGAACAAGCTGCGGGAGTTGGCGGACTCGATCCGGGAGCATGGGGTAGTGCAGCCGGTGCTGGTGCGGCCCCGGGGCGGCGATTATCAGCTGGTGGCGGGGGAGCGGCGGCTCCGCGCGGCCCGTCAGGCGGGTTTGGCGGCGATCCCGGCGGTGGTGCGGGAGATGAGCGATCATGAGATTATGGAGATCGCCCTGATCGAGAATATTCAGCGCCAGGATCTGGATCCGGTGGAGGAAGCCAGGGCTTATAAGCGTTTGGCGGATGAGTTTGGCCAGACCCAGGAGCAGATCGCCGAGCGGTTGAGCAAGAGCCGCTCATATATAGCTAATAGTATGCGCTTGTTGCGTTTGCCGCTGTCGGTGCAGGAGCAGCTGGCGGGGGGGGCGCTGACGGTGGGTCATGTACGGCCGCTGCTGACGTTGCCGGCGGCGGCGGCGGAGGCGCTGGCCCGGCGCATATTGGCGTCAAAGGCAACGGCCCGGGAGGCGGAGGCGTGGGCCAGGCAGTTGAGCAAAGGCGGGGAGATTGGCGACGCCGACGCTGATAATAATGATGATTATGGCGGCGGCGCCGGTGAGGACGGGGCCGCCGGCGGCATGGGCGACTTGGGTGGCTTGGACGGAATGAGCGGCGTTGGCGGCGGCTATGGGGCCGGTATCGGCGTCGGTATCGGTGTCAGCGCCGGCGCGGCCGGGAACGTGGCGGACAGCGCCGGCGGCGTTGCCGGCGACGCGGCGGGCGGCGCTGGCGGCAGCTACGGCCTTGGCGCCGGTGCCGGTTCTGCCGGCCCTGGTTACGGCCCGGGCGCCGGCCCAGGCTCTGCGCCCGGCGGCCCAGGCCCCGGCGGCGGCGGCCCCCGGCCCGAACTGCCCGTCGAGTTGCGGGAAATTCAGCGGGCGATTCGGGAGCGGGTCAATACCAAGGTGGATATTGTGCAAACCGCTAAGGGCGGCAAAGTCATCATCGACTATTATAGCCAGGACGATTTGGAGCGGATTCTGGAACTTTTTACTGGTACCATTGCTATGCCGTGAAGACATTGTTATAATGTACATAAAATATAGACGCAAAAGAAAAGGGGCGAGAATATAGGCGCGAAAGGCGAGGCGGCGGCCTGAGTTAATGCCGGCGCGGGCAAGAGGGGAGGAAAATGGGAGCAGTCGCGATCACGCCGCGGGGAAAACCAATCGGGGGGTAAACCAGTCAGGGGTAAACCAATCGGGGATGAATTACTTTGGTCGCAAACTACTTTGGGGGGGTAAATCACTAGGGAGATCAGTCACTAGGGGGATCAGTCACTAGGGAGATCAGTCACTTGGGAGATCAGTCACTAGGGGGATCAGTCACTTGGGGGATCAGCCACTTGGGAGATCAGTCACTTGGGAGATCAGTCACTTGGGGGATAGCTCACAGGGTCAAAATCACATGGATAAAAGGGGGAAAAAGGGATGAGTCGTCAATGCGAGCCTGGGATAAAAGACGAGCGGTTCGCGATCATCGATCAGATATTGGCGCGCAACGGAAAGAGCGAGTCGATGCTGATCCAAAACCTGGAGCAAATACAGCATGAGCTGGGCTATTTGCCGGAGGACATCCAGTCTTATCTGGCGGAGGCGATGGCCATGCCGCTCAGCAAAATTTACGGTGTGGTGACCTTTTACTCTTTATTTACCACAGAGAAGATCGGCAAGTATAAAATCAGTGTTTGTCTTGGCACGGCCTGCTATGTAAAGGGCTCCGGGGAGATCATGGCGGAGTTTGAGCGGCAGCTGGGCATCAAGACTGGGCAAACCACTGAGGACGGCCGGTTTACGCTGGAGGCTTGCCGCTGCTTGGGCGCTTGCGGGCTGGCGCCGGTACTGACGGTCAATGGCAAAGTGTTTGGGCGTTTGAGCACCGACGATGTGGCGGGAATCATCGCCCAATTTCATTGAGACGGAGCTGGTGTTAAAAGATTGCCAGGCCCGGCAAGAGAAGGAGGCGGGGGAATGAGAAGTATCGAGGAATTGACGACGATACGAGACAAACATAGAGGCGATGTTATTTGCCGTATCGAGAGAAAGGCGCCAACAGTCAAGGCGGGTATAGGCGGCGGTAGCGAGGGTAGTGATTCTTATCGCTCGCATGTGTTGATCTGTGCCGGTACCGGTTGCAGCTCCATGGAGAGCCGGCTGGTGAGCAAAAATTTGCGGGAAGAAATCGGCAGGCTGGGGCTGGATAAAGAGATCAAGGTCATTGAGACAGGTTGTTTTGGGTTTTGTAATATGGGGCCTATCATGGTTGTTTACCCGGAAGGGACATTTTACTGCCAGGTACAGCCCCAGGACGTAACGGTGATCGCGGAGGAGCACCTGCGCCAGGGAAAGCCGGTGGAACGGCTGCTTTACAGGCATACCAAGGACGGCGCGGGCGCCGCGTCCATGGAGGATATTGAGTTTTTCAAGCACCAAAAACGGGTGGCGCTGGAGAATTGCGGTCGGATCAACCCGGAGGATATTGAGGAATATATCGGGCAAAACGGTTATTTTGCCTTGGCGAAATGCCTCAAGGAAATGAGCCGGGAAGACGTGATCGACGCGGTCAAAAAATCCGGGGTGCGGGGTCGGGGCGGCGCCGGTTTTCCGACGGGCATGAAATGGAGCTTCGCCTCGGGATCTAAGGCGGAGCAAAAATATGTTGTGTGTAACGCTGACGAGGGCGATCCGGGCGCTTTTATGGACAGGAGCGTGCTGGAAGGTGATCCCCACAGCGTTTTGGAGGCCATGGCTATCGCCGGCTACGCGATCGGCGCCAGTCATGGCTATATTTATATCCGGGCGGAGTATCCCATCGCCGTGGAGCGGCTGCGGATCGCCATCAGGCAGGCCCGGGAATACGGCGTGCTGGGCGAGGGGATTTTTGACACGGATTTTCACTTTGATGTCGATATCCGGCTGGGGGCCGGCGCTTTTGTCTGCGGTGAGGAAACGGCCCTGCTGGCGTCAACGGAAGGCCGCCGGGGCGAGCCGCGGCCTAGGCCGCCTTATCCGGCGGTGCAGGGGTTGTTTGGCAGGCCCACCGTGATCAACAACGTGGAGACCCTGGCCAATATCCCCAAAATTATCTTCCGGGGCTGGGAATGGTTCGCCGCCATGGGCACGGAGAAAAGCAAGGGCACCAAGGTGTTCGCTTTAGCCGGTAAAATAAATAATATCGGACTCATCGAGATCCCTATGGGAACCACGCTGCGCACGATTATTTACGATATCGGCGGCGGCATCCCCAAAGGGAAAAAATTCAAAGCGGCCCAGACCGGCGGGCCATCAGGCGGCTGCCTGACGGAAACCCACCTGGATATTCCCCTGGATTATGATAATTTGGCGGCGGCTGGCTCTATGATGGGTTCCGGCGGCCTGATTGTCATGGACGAGGACAATTGCATGGTGGACATCGCCCGGTTTTTCCTGGAGTTCACCCAGGATGAGTCCTGCGGCAAATGCCCACCCTGCCGGATCGGCACCAAGCGGATGCTGGAGATTTTGAATAAAATCACGTCGGGCAACGGCGTCATGGAGGATCTGGATCGCCTGGAGGTGTTGGCGGAAACCATCCGAGATTCCTCCCTTTGCGCGCTGGGCCAGACGGCGCCCAATCCGGTACTCAGCACACTGAAGCATTTCCGCTCCGAGTATGAGGCCCATATCCGCGAGAAAAAATGCCCTGCCGGTGTTTGTCAGGCGCTGCTGTCTTACACCATTGACCCGCTGAAATGCAAGGGATGCAGCCTTTGCGCCAGGAATTGCCCGGCGGGGGCGATTAGCGGCAAGATTAAAGAGCCTTATGTTATCGATCAGGCTAAATGCGTGAAATGCGGCGAGTGTATCAGCCGCTGCAAGTTTGGCGCTATCAGCAAGGGATAACGGCGGGCCAGCGGCGACGCTTGGGCCTTCGCCCGGAAAAGGAGTGAGGTTATTATGGCGACAGCGACGGAGATGGTAACGGTCTATATCGATAATGTAGAGACCAAAGTCCCCGCTGACTATACGGTGCTGAAAGCCGCCCGCAAGGCGGGCGTGAAGATCCCAACATTATGTTATCTGAAAGACATCAATCAGATCGGGGCGTGCCGGGTCTGCCTGGTGGAGATCGAGAAGGCCCGGGGGCTGCAAGCCTCCTGTGTTTATCCGGTTTCCGAGGGGTTGCGGGTGCATACCCATACGCCCAAGGTTTTGGCCGCCCGCAAAGCGGTGGTGGAGCTTTTGCTGTCCAACCATCCCCAGGACTGCCTGACTTGCAGCCGCAGCACCAACTGTGAGCTGCAGAATCTGACCAGGGAATTGAATATCGGGGAGGTTCCTTTCAAAGGCGAGTTGAAATCCTATGATTTGGACTTTTCGTCCCCGTCCGTGATCCGTGATCCCTCCAAATGTATCTTGTGCCGGCGTTGCGTGGCTGTTTGCAGCGAGATTCAGAAGGTGGGCGTTTTGGGCGTGATGAACCGGGGCTTTGACTCCATTGTGGGGCCGGCCTTCGGTCATGGCCTGGGCGAGGTCAGCTGTGTCAATTGCGGCCAATGTATCAATGTTTGCCCGGTGGGCGCGCTCAAGGAGGTGGATCATACCCGGCGGGTCTGGGCGGCTCTGGGGGATCCGGCCAGGCATGTGGTCGTGCAAACGGCGCCGGCGGTGCGGGCGGCTTTGGGCGAGGAATTCGGCCTGCCTATGGGCACGCCGGTCACCGGCAAAATGGCGGCGGCCTTGCGGCGGCTGGGCTTCGATAAAGTGTTTGACACCGATTTTTCCGCCGACCTGACCATCATGGAGGAAGGCAATGAGGTCATTGACCGTCTGACCAACGGCGGCAAGCTGCCGGTGATCACCTCCTGTAGCCCCGGCTGGGTGAAGTTCTGCGAGCACAATTATCCGGAGCTTCTGGACAACCTGTCTACCGCCAAATCCCCCCAGCAAATGTTTGGCGCCCTGGCGAAAACCTATTATTCGGAAACGGCGGGTATCCCGGCTAAAGATGTGTATTCTGTGTCCGTCATGCCCTGCACGGCGAAAAAATTCGAGTGCGCCCGGCCGGAGATGGCCAACGCCGGCGTGCCCGATGTGGACGCTGTCCTGACCACCCGGGAGTTGGGGGCGATGATCCGCCAAGCGGGCATTGATTTTGTCAATCTGCCCGACGAGGATTTTGACGCGCCCATGGGTCAGTCCACCGGCGCCGGGGTGATTTTTGGCGCCACCGGCGGCGTGATGGAGGCGGCGCTGCGCACGGTCTATGAGGTGGTTAGCGGGCAGCCGCTGCCAAGCCTGGAATTGGCGCCAATCCGGGGCATGACCGGTGTCAAGGAGGCGGCGCTGGAGGTACCAAACTACGGCGAGGTGCGGGTGGCGGTGGCCCACGGCCTGTCCAACGCCGCGAAGCTGATGGAGCTGATCAAATCCGGGGAGAAGAAATATCATTTTGTCGAGATCATGGCTTGCCCCGGCGGCTGTGTGGGCGGCGGCGGCCAGCCCCTGGTGACCAGCGGTACCCGGATCGCTATGGAGGAAGACTATCAGGTGGTGCGGCATAAGGCTATTTACACCGAGGACCGGGGTAAGGCGCTGCGGAAATCCCACGAGAACCCGGCCATCAAGGATGTCTACGAAAAGTATCTGGACAAGCCGCTGTCGGGCAAGTCCCACCATTTGCTGCATACCCACTACAAGGGGCGGAACAAATATAATGTGGAGCTTCCGGCCCAGGTGAAGTAAGGCAGTAAGATAGTAAAGGCAATAAGGCAATAAGGCAATAAGGCAATAAGGCAGTAAAGGCAGTAAAGGTAGTAAAGGCAATAATGAAAATGCCGCGGGCAGGGATCTTTCGCGACCCCTGCCCGCGGCATTTTCATTAAAACGCAAACGCGCTTACCTCCCAAATTTTTTCCGCCAGCGCCTGATATTCCCCCGCCTGCCGGCTGTCCGGGAAAGCCTCCACCACGGTCTTGCCCAGGGCCTCGGCTCGCTGCACGTCACCGTCCCGGGGTATGATTTTTATCACGGGCACCTTGGCCTCCCGGGCCAGTTCCCCCACCAGCGCCGCCTCGTTCTCCACGTCCCGGGCGTTGAGAATAAGGCCGGCGCAGCGGGCGTAGCCGCGGTTTTTGAAATTATCCACCGCCAACACGATATTCGCCGCCGCGTAAAGGCTCATCTTCTCGCCGGAGGTAACGATGAAGACCTCTTTGGCGTAACCGCCCCGTATCGGCATGGCGAAACCGCCGCAGACCACATCGCCCAGCACGTCATACAGCACGATATCCGGCCGGTAACGCTCATAGGCGCCCAATTCCTCCAGCTTCTCAAAGGCGGTAATGATGCCCCGGCCGGCGCAGCCAACGCCCGGCGTCGGCCCGCCCGCCTCCACGCAAAGGATACCCCCATACCCTTCCACCACAATATCCCCGAGGCTGACATCGTCGACCTGCCGCCGTAGCGTGTCCAGCACGGTGGGAACAGGCCGGCCGCCGCTGACGGTTACTGTGGAATCCGCCTTGGGGTCGCAGCCGATCTGCATGACCCTGTGGCCCATTCGCGCGAACGCGGCGGCTACATTAGCGGTAGTCGTGGACTTGCCGATGCCGCCTTTCCCATAGATAGCGATTTTTCGCATAGTCGATCTCCTTAGTCATATTGGCGCTATCACCTTAACACGCAAGTTAGTTGTTATCAACATAGCGAACGCGACCGCCCTGCCCGATTCAAACCAGCCGCTCTTGACGGTTCAGGCCTGCCGCCCCGGGTCACCGGCCTTGTCTGCCCACAAAGCGGACGACCTCAACCAATCGTCCCAGGTATCAAAATCCAGCCCTCGCCAAGCCTGGGCCGCCGGCACCGGCACCCGCCAAATCCGCTCCTTTTGCTCCGCCGCCACCTTCATACCGCCTTCCTCACCCCGCAACGCCGCCAGCCGGGGCGCCAAATCGGCGGGAAAGATAGCGGGCGAGCCAATTTTCCCCCCGTAGGAGGGAAAAACGATCCGGGTGGGCCGCCGGATAAAGGCATTTTGCAGCCGCGTCAGCAGAGCCTTGTTCAAATGGATTTGATCCCCGGTGAAAAAAATTATCCCCGCCGGCTGCGGGCATAATCCCGCCGTCGTCAGCTCACTCAAAGCCGCCACGCCGACCTGTATCGACCCGCTCTTGCCCTGGGCGGCCGCCCGGTTTGCCACGGGCCGCATACCCCGCTCCGCCGCCAGCGCCAGAATCTCGTCGTACTGGGAAACCACCGCCACGACGGCGTAATCCATCGTCGCCACCAAATCCAGCACCGCCCCAATGACAGTGCCGCCGCCCAAAGGCAACAGCAGCTTATTGCGGCCCATCCGCCGGGAATAGCCGGAAGCCATGATGATAGCGGCGATTGGCGCCGTCACTTGGCGAACCCCGCGCCAACCGGGGTTTGACGGCTT
>JAISDE010000064.1 GCA_031265035.1 Peptococcaceae bacterium
CCAACGCCTTCTCACTTTGCTCTCCCGCCGTCCGCAATTGGCTGATTTGCCGCAGCAGCTCCTTGCGCTCCCGACTGGCGGCGACCTGCTTGAGCAAACCGAGCAAAAACAGCGTCAGCGCGCCGGCGGCGGCGGCGCCCAAAATCACCAGAACCAGGGAAGTCTCCGCCTGCCACAAGAAAAAACTCACAACCACCGGCGCCGTATTTTGTATGGCAAATAGAGCCACAATCACGGCAAAAATCAGCGCCAATACCAAATAACCCTGCATACTTCCCGCCTCCCTTCTCCCAGTGAAAAGCCCGCCGCCGTCACACCGTCTCTAGACTTATCCTTGCCTCAGGCCCGCAGGCCCTTGGGCTTCATCTCCAGCCAAAGATTGGCGGACAAAAAGACGGAAGAAAAACAGCCCGCCACATTACCCACCAAAAGCGCCACGGCGAATACCCTGGTCGTATCCCCGCCCAGGAAAATCAAGCAAAGCAGCACCATCACCGTAGTGACAAACATATTCACCGACCGCCGCAAAGTCTGGCGAATGCTCCGATCCACCAACTCACCGCCCTTGGGCCGACCGCCGCCCCGCAAATTCTCCCGGATCCGGTCGAAAATCACGATAGTATTATTGATCGAGTAGCCGATAATCGTCAGCACCGCCGCGATAAAAGAACTCTCCACCTCAAACTGGAACAAGGCGAAAAAGCCCAGCATGATCAAGACATCATGGAGCAGGCAAACGATAGCGGCGATAGCGTACTTCCACTGAAAACGCAGGGAAATATAAACAATCATCAAAACGGCGGCCAAAGCCAGCGCGATCAGGCCATTGATCGTCAATTCCCGGCCCACCACCGGCCCCACGCTTTCCGTCCGCAGCAGCTCGTACTCACCCAGCGCCTCCGTAAAGGCGGTCAAAATCTCCGTCTGGGTCTCCTCCATAATCTCGGCGGACTTGATCACGAAGGTACCCTCACCGTCCTGGGTAATAGCGCTGTTCTCCAGGGAAAAGCCGCCCAAGACATCCCGCACCTGCTCTATACTCACCGCCTGGCCGGTAAACCGGATATCCATCAGCGTGCCGCTGCGAAAGTCGATGCCTTGATTCAAGCCCTGGAGCGCCAGGGAAACCAGGCCGACCGCCAAACATACGACGGCGATCAGATAAAAAAACTTGCGCTTCTCATAGAAAAACATTATCTCGCCCCTTTCCCGTCGTATATTACCGGTTTACCGCCATAGAGAACCGGATTTTTCACCAAACCAGACTCCACCGTATTTTTCAGCAAAAAGCGGCTGTAAGTAATAGCGGTAAACATACTGATCAAAATGCCCAGGCTCAGGGTCACCGCGAAGCCCCGGATCGAGCCGGTGCCTTTCCAAAAGAGCACGGCGGCGGCGATCAAAGTGGTCACGTTGGAGTCCACGATCGTCCACAGCGCCCTGGAGAAACCGGCGTCGATGGCCGCCCGCAGCGACTTGCCCCGGCCCATTTCCTCCAACATCCGCTCGTAAATGATAATATTGGCGTCAATACACATGCCGATAGTTAATATAATGCCCAATATCCCCGGCAGTGTGAGGGTAGCCTTAATCAGCGCCATCGCCCCCAACAGCAAAAAGGAGTACAAAATCAGGGAAAAACCGGCGAAAACCCCCGGCAGCCGGTAAAAAGCGATCATAAACAAGATCACCAAAGCCAGGCCCACCAGCCCCGCCATCTGGCTTTTGGCGATGGAATCGGCGCCCAGGGTAGGCCCGATGGTGCGCTTCTCCACGATCTCCACCGGCATCGGCAAGGCGCCTGATTGCAGCGTCAACGCCAGCTGCCGGGCCTCCGCCAGGCTGGAGTAGCCGGTGATCACCGCGTTGCCGTCCGGGATCACCGTAGTGACATAAGGCATGGAAATCAACTCATCGTCCAGATAAATGGCGATATTGCGGCGCAAATCCCCATCGGAGGCGGCGGACGACGTCAGGCCGCCGTAATCGCTCACCAGGCGCCGGGTAGTATCCGCGAAGATCCGCTGCCCCTCCGCGTTGAAGGTCAGCTGAACGACATAACCGCCCTGGCTCAAGTTGCCCGGCGTGCCGCCGCCCGACTCCACGGCCTCCTTCGCGCTCAACAAATTGCTGCCGTCCAGAACCACCGTCTCATTGCCCTCCCCGTCAAAAGTGCGGAAAGTCAAAAAGCCGGTTCTGCCAATCATGTCCAGGGCCTCATCCGGATCCTGCACACCCGGCAGCTCCAGCAATATCCGATTGTCCCCTTCCCTTTGAATAGTTGGCTCCGTCACACCCAGACCGTTGATCCGGGAATCCATCACCGCGATCACCCTGTCCAGATCATCCCTCGTCGCTTCTCCCACGGCTTGAATGCGCACCTGGACACCGCCCCGCAGATCCAGGCCCAATTTCAGATAATCACCTAAATAAACCACCCCGAGATAAGCGCAAACGACAGTCAAAACCAGCACCAAAATTACTGCCGTCGCCTTCCCTGCTTTCATGGATTGCCACCTCCGTCGCGTAACATACCGTGTATATTATCCCTTATCTATGTGTGCCTGATATTTTACCCGAATATTATCATCCCTGGCATCATCCCTGGCATCATCCCTGGCATTACCCTTGGCATTGTCCCTGGCGCTACCCTTGGCATTACCCCTGGCATTATCCCAGCCAGACTTGTATATAATCCCGGCAATCCCGGCAAAAAAAGTACGGACCCCGCGGCCCGCACTGTCTTTCCCAAGGCAGCGTTACGTCGGCCTCAGCTTCTCTCATCGTCCGACTGCTCGTCGTCCTGATACGCGTTATCCTCGTCCTGCTCGACCACATAATCGTCGTCCTCGCTCTCCGCCGCCGGGAG
>JAISDE010000101.1 GCA_031265035.1 Peptococcaceae bacterium
AATCCTTGGTCATACAAGTCTGGAAATGGTCAAGCGATACCTGCACCTGATTCCTGAGAATCTGGTAGTCAGTTTCGCCCCTTACTCACCGCTGGACAATGTGTTGCGGGGACAAAAAAGCCAGCGGGCGTAACGCCTCACTGGCTTGTCTTTTTTTATGGTGGGCCTTCAGGGGCTCGAACCCTGGACACCCTGATTAAGAGGAAGATTATGCCGTTTTATCTGTCCGCCTTGTCGTAGGTAGGACAGCTTTTCTTTGCCCTTTTGCCGTTGTCACAAGCTCCTGTGAAGAGTTATCGCCGACCGTAGGGAGGGATACCAGTATCGAGTATGTAATCCTCGCTGTTAGCCCCGTCAGCGCTGTAGCGTTTATCACCGTTTTTGCTCGGGCCTCTTCGCCTCAAGCTCTGCTTTCCCCTCTTCCCTTTAAGAGTAAGGAAAGCGTTGTTTCGTTATCATCGAATATCGGCCCTCCAAGGGCCGAACCCCGTTTGCCAAGTCGCTGTAACACGTTTGTCCTTCTTTTAACTCCTGACGCTGGCATTTGCCTTATTACTTGACTAAGGCAGCAAGTTATCGACAAGGCCAAAATAATGGCTCTAAATCAACGAAAAATGAACATGCTTAATATGGTAAATCGCTGGGGAAATAAATGCTCACTCTCTGATGATTTTGTCCACGAACGTATCATAAAGTTCCGCTATTTTTATCAACGTCTTAATATCTGGCTCATTCCTGCCTGATTCATACCCGGCGTATGTGTGTAAGGATATTTGCATCTTTTCCGCTACATCTTTCAGCCTGTACCCGTGTTTTATTCTGAGTTGCCTTAATTTTAACGCATAATAAGGAGTATTTGGATTGTAGACAACGTTTTTCAGGCTTTGTGATAATCTGAATTGTTTAATGAAAAGTCCAATGTTTGTGTAGTCTGGTTGAAGTTCGCCCTTCTCATATTTCTCATATTCATCAATGCCCATGTTGAGGGCTTTCGCCGCGCTTTCTATGGTGTGGCCTGTCTTAACTCTGCCTTTTTTGATAATGTCCGCTATGTTTATTTCCTCTTCTTTGGCGCCGAACCGTGTTACCGTGATTTTGTAACCGATATAAGGCGCTTTTTTATTTGTTTTATCTAGCGTTGATTTCTCACTCATTTCATCACTTCCTTTGTGTTTATTATAACTTTTTTGCGGGCCGCTGGAAGTGTCTTTTTGTTTTGTTTTTCAAAATAAAAACCGATATTGACAAAATGAGTACTTTTCTGATATTCTTGTTGGTATTCAAAATACATAACAAATGAAAGGTGGTTTTGTAATTGAGAAACAACATTAAGGCTCTTCGTTTGGCTGCTGGCCTGACACAATCCCGGCTCGCTGCCGCTTTGGGGATTTCTGTTTCAGCGCTGTCCTATTATGAGGTTGGTAAACGCCGTTTAAGTCCGGAGTTGCTTTGTGAGTTCGCCCGGTTTTTTAGTGTCTCTATTGATTCTTTGTTTCAGTATGACGGAAAGGTGGCGCGGTAATGACAGTATGTAAGGAAAAAATTGATAATCGTTTTTATTTGGAGTTGCGGGGATGTGGTGAGTATAAGGAATCTTTCCTTTTGGGAACGATTTCCGCCGTTATGGAAAATGCTTCTGTTTCTCCCCAATGCCGCCTTGATAGAATTGCCGCCCTTTTATGTACTTATAAAGCATTTTCCGAGTTGTCTCTTAATGATATGGAAGGGGGGCATAGCGATGAGTAAGGCTTATACGTTTGAGAATTTCATGAATCATTGCATGGAAGACAGTTTTGTTGTCGGCGATGTCAGTTCGTACTCAGAAGAAATTGCCGCCTTATTGCCCGATGGGCTGCCGTTCGATTTGTTGGATAAAATATGCTCTCTCATCGCCAGCAGTCAATCATCTTTTCAGGATTACGGGTTTCGCTTGGGGTTTAGGTCAGCTGTGTCGTTGTTGATTGGCTGCCTCGGTGACAACTGAGCCTGCCGCCGCCTTGCTCGCTGCTGTGAATGCTGGGATTTATTGGTTTATTGTGGCCTTCTTATTAACTTGATTATAGGTACACATCACGAGAATTTTTTTATAAAGGTGATTTTTATTATGAAAATTCATTGTCTAAAGCCTGGCTCTTTGTGGGTGCCTAAACCTTATAGCCCTACTAAGGTTAAAGTTATGGGAAATGTGATTGAGCATACCGCTATGTTTAGTATGTCCAATGGCTGCCCTTGCCGTAAGATAAACGCTGATGATTATGTTAATTTACAAACCGGTGAGATTTTACCGTATAGGCATATTGAAGACCGCAGCGGAAGTGAAAGGTCTATACGGAAGACTCTTTCTCGTATACGTGACTTAATCAATACGAATATCACTGTCCCGGAAAATTGTCGTTGGATTACTCTTACTTATAGGGAAAACATGACTGACTCCCGTCGATTGTATAAGGATTATGAGAAGTTTTGGAAACGCTTTATTTATTACTGCTCCCGGAAAGTCATTCCCAAGCCTGAGTATATATCGGTTGTTGAGCCGCAGGGCCGGGGCGCTTGGCATGTACACGCTTTTTTTATCTGGCGTGAGAAAGCCCCTTTCATATCGAATGACGCCCTTGCCGCTTTATGGCGCTTTGGTTTTGTGAAGATTAAGGCTGTTAAGGGCGATGTCGATAATGTTGGGGCTTATTTTACCGCTTACCTTGGTGATATACCTCTTGAGGAAGTTGACCAAATTGCCCTTGATACTTGCTCTGTTGAGGAAAAGGAATTTGAGGATGAGCTAGGCGTGAGGAAGAAAAAGAAGTTCGTGAAAGGTGGCAGGCTTCGTTTGTACCCGCCCGGCATGAATATATTAAGGTGTAGCTGTGGTGTCGCTCGTCCTATCTCAGAGTGGCTCACATACAAGGAAGCTAGTGAAAAAGCCTCGGCGGCAACCGAGACTTTCTCAAGAACCTATGAGATTATGGACGATGATGGGGAAAAAATAAATACCATAACCAAAAAGTATTTTAACACCAAAAGGCGCGAATAACAATGTTTGATTTGATGGTCCCCGCCGCCGGGGCCGGGGTTCTCCCGGCCCGGTGGCGGTCTCTAAAATGTGAGCTGGAGTGACGCTGATGGCTGTTACTGTGAAAAACGCTATTGAGGAATTTCTTATTGAGCAGCAAATCCGGGGAAACTCTCCCCGGACGCATGAGTATTACCGGCAGAATTTGGGCCGTTTCGCCCTCTTTCTGCCCGCTGAGAGGAAATATATTGACTCGGTGTCTCTCGCTGATTGTAAGGGGTACTATCTGCGTTTGGCGTGCAATCCCGCTTTGGCCAGTTCCACGGTTCAGACTTATATTCGGGCTGTCCGGGCGTTCCTCTCTTGGTGCTTTGAGCAGCGTTATTTATGCCAGAATATCCCGGAGAGATTTAAGTTACCTAAAGCCAAGCGGAAAGCGGTTGATGTGCTGACAGACTCGGAGGTATTGAGATTGTTTTCCTCTTTTGACCTGCGAACCTTCACCGGTGTAAGGAATTATTGCCTTTGCGCTTTGATGTATGATTCCGGGCTGCGTCTGAATGAGGCCATCACCTTAGAGAGCGGCAATGTTCATATCGCTGAGGGTTATATTGTCGTTGACGGGAAGGGAAACAAGCAGCGGCTTGTCCCCATAGGCTTGCAGAGTAAAAAGGCTTTGCTGCGGTACACGGCCAGAGCGGCCACGGGTCACGATAAGACAACTTTATTCGTAAAAGACAACCTGATTCCCCTGCGAAAAAGCACTATAACGAATATGTTTCGCAAGCTGAAAAAACAAACCGGCATATCTCGGCTGCGGCCTCATTTGCTTCGCCATACCTTCGCCACACGCTATTTGCGCTATGGCGGGGATATCTACAGCTTGCAGCAAATCCTTGGTCATACAAGTCTGGAAATGGTCAAGCGATACCTGCACCTGATTCCTGAGAATCTGGTAGTCAGTTTCGCCCCTTACTCACCGCTGGACAATGTGTTGCGGAATCAAAAAAGCCAGCGGGCGTAACGCCTCACTGGCTTGTCTTTTTTTATGGTGGGCCTTCAGGGGCTCGAACCCTGGACACCCTGATTAAGAGTCAGGTGCTCTACCAGCTGAGCTAAAGGCCCTGTGTACGATCTTTCAAACGCATAAGATTATATCGCCGTTTTCTTTTTTTGTCAACGCAACTTTTTGCGTCGTGGTACTTGACAAGTAAAGGTTTTTTGGGTACCATCGTAAATGTGTCCAAGGAGAAGTCGCCTAGCTTGGTTTATGGCGCGCGACTGGAAATCGCGTAGACGTTTATAGCGTCTCGAGGGTTCGAATCCCTCCTTCTCCGCCAAAAAATCCATCCATCCCAGAATGCGGGATGGATTTTTTTGGCCACAACAATCAGGGATTCGAACGGGCGGGCAAAGCCGACCTCACGGAAGGGTTTGCCCGCCCCGGCGTGATAGTGAGCGGTGTTTGTAAAGGAGAAAGGCAAAAAAGCGAACGGAGCGAATCCCTCCTTCTCCGCCATTTTGTTTCCAAATTCGAACAATCCGCGCTTTATTTTTGTAAGCTGGCTGTTAGGTATCGTTATTAAAAGAACGAATTAAAGGCAATGAAATGTTCGCGCCGTGAGGCGCGGATGAATTTGGGGTGGTATCACGAAGCTGTTGCCCTCGTCCCCGAAAACTAAGTTTTCGGGGACGAGGGCATTTTATACTGGCGAGCGAAAACATCCGCGGGAAATCAGCTTGATAAAAAAGCTTGATAAAAAAATCGCGGACGATGAGCTCGCGCGATTGCGGGGATAATAGCCACTATGATATACTTTTCAATATATTATTGGATTGGGAAAATATTTAACGCTGGGGAGCGGGGAGAACGAGAGGGAACAAGGAGGGGAGCGCCGCCATGCGGCTGATAATTGATCGTTTTGAGGGCGGCGTCGTCCTTTGCGAGACGCCGACGGGCGAAATCATTACCCTGGACAAAAAAGGCCTGCCGCCCGACGCCCGGGAGGGCGATGTGATCGACTGGCGGGAAAAGGGCGTCAGGGTACTGCCCAAGGCGACCGCCCGGCGGCGGCGGAAATTGGATGAGATGTTTCGTCGTTTGTGGAAATGAGAAGGCGGGTCAGGCGCCGTGCCTGATCCGCCGGGCCAGACCATATGCTAATCTTGACCGTCCTGCCGATCGTCCGCCGGGCAGTCAAGGGCCGCCCGGATTTCCGCTTGGATTTCCCCGCGGATTTTTGCCAGGGGGATATTTCGCTCCCGGGCCAGCCGGGCCAGATCCTCATACTCGGCTTTGCGCTTGGTCACGCCGTAGCCGACGCCGGTTTTCAACCGGATTGGCCCGTAAGAGGTCGCCAGGGTGGCAATCTCCCTGTCCAGCACATAGCGCCGCCAACGGCTGCCCCGCACGCCAAAGGTGCTGGTATGACGCAGCATCAGCGCCGCCAGCCGGTCGGCCTCGCCAGGCTCACACAGGCAGACCAGCATCTGCCCCGGCCGGTTTTTTTTCATTTGGGCCGGTATAGCGAAGGCGTCTAGGGCGCCTTGCTCCAGCAAGGTTTCCAGGGCGAAGCCGATTTCTTCCCCGGTCATATCGTCCACATTGCAAACCAGTTCCTCGACCTCGGTCGGCGTCTGCCCAGACTGGCCGGCGGCGCCTGACGCGGCGGCGCTTGTGCCCGAGACGCCGGCCGCGGTGCCTGCCGCAGTGGCGGCAACGTCTGACGCGGCGGCAACGTCTGTTGCGTCGGCTCCTGCGCCCGCGGCGTAGACGGCAGACGCCGTTGCCTCAGCGGCCGCTCCTGGCCCCGGGGTGCCGGTCGCCGGGGCCGCGCCTAAAAATACCCGCACGCAATTGGCCGCCGGAAAATCCTTTTTCCCCATGCCATAGCCGATGGCTTCCGTCACCATCAGGGGCCGGTCGCCAAAGTGATGGGCAAAATGCTTGAGCAGCGCGGCGCCGGTGGGGGTGCAAAGCTCCCCTTTGACCCCACCGGCGTAGGTGGGCGCGCCCCGCAGAATATCCGCCGTCGCCGGCGCCGGTACCGGCAAAATCCCATGGGCGCAGCGCGTCTGACCGCTGCCCACATGGATCGGGGAGACAATGATCCGCTCCGGGGCGATCTCCGCCAGCAAGGCGCAGACACCCACTATATCCGCCACCGCGTCCATAGCGCCCACCTCATGAAAATGGATCATCTCCACCGGACGCCCGTGGGCCCTGGCTTCCGCCGCCGCCAGCAGCGTATATACCGCCAGGGCGTCGTCCTTGACCTTGGCTGGGAGCGGCAGGTGATCGATCAGCTGCCGGATCTCGCTCAGGCCGGTATGGCTATGAGCAGGGGAATGCTCATGCCCATGCTCGCTCCCCTGCTCATTAGCATGTTCGTGCCCGTGCTCATGAGTATGCCCCTGCTCGCTCTCATGCTCATGAATGTGCTCATGCTCAGCCCCGCGCTCATGCCCATGCTCATCCAAGCTCTTGCTCTCGCGCTTCGTCGCCATATCCCCTGGGCCAACATCCCGGCTTTCTTCTTCCTCGCCGGCCACTGTCACCGAGACGCCGGTACCGGTAATCCCGCATTTTACCGCCGGGAAGGCCCGGATTTTCACGCCGGGTATGGCCCAGGCGTTCATCTTTTCTACAAAGCCGCCTGGATCCGGTAGCAACTCCAACAGCGCCGCCAGCAGCATATCCCCGGCGGCGCCCATATCGCACTCAATATATAATATTCGCATCCCGCTGTCCCTTCCTCCCGCCACTCGTCGTCACGGCCCACCGGCCTTTTCTTACCCGGCGATCCCTGGCATCTGATTGATCCGGGACGCCAGCACCCCGGCGCCAAAGCCGTTGTCGATATTGACCACCGAAACCCCGCTGGCGCAGGAGTTGAGCATCGCCAGCAGGGCCGACAGCCCGCCAAAATTGGCGCCGTATCCTACGCTGGTCGGCACGGCGATCACCGGGCAGTCCACCAGCCCGCCGATCACGCTGGGCAAAGCCCCCTCCATACCGGCCACCGCCACCACAACCCTGGCCGCTGCCAACTCGCCCAGGTGAGCCAGCAGCCGGTGCAACCCCGCCACGCCCACATCATACAAGCGGATCACCCGGTTGCCCAGCACCTCGGCGGTGAGCGCCGCTTCCTCGCTCACCGCCATATCGCTGGTTCCGCCGGAGGCGATAACGACCGCGCCTGTCAGCGCTTGATCCTTTTCCCGCTCCACAATACCCAACCTGGGGATCGGGTGGTATTCCAAAACGCTCTCAGACGCCAGTCGTTCCGCTCCCTGGGGGGATAAACGGGTCACCAGGATATTTCTCGCCCCTTTTTCCCGCATATGGGCCACAATACCGCAAATCTGCTCCGGGGTCTTGCCGGCGCCGTAGATCACTTCCGCCATGCCCTGACGGATCCCCCGCTGATGGTCGATTTTGGCGTAGCCCAAATCCTCAAAGGGCTGGAAGCGCAGCTTTTCCAGCGCCTCCGCCGGCGAAAGACCGCCATTTTTTACCGCGCGGAGTAAATCCAGCATGTCGCCCCGCTCCATATTATCCGCACCCTTGGGACTCATGAAACAATAAATTGATGTTTTTCACAAGGCCTTACCTTTTCTATCCCTTTTATCACTTTATTATCCGCGTACTTAGCTTTCCCGCCGGCTTAGGCCCGCCCGCTCTCCCAAACCAGCATGTCCCTAAGCGCCGCCGCCGCCTCGGCGCCGGTCGCTACCGCCCGGGGGCGCAACTCGCCGCCTTGGTTGGGCACCAGGCCGAATTTCGCCAGGTTCTGGATCGCGTTGCCCGCGTAAGACGACAAATTATCCCAATCGGAAAAGATGATCCACTGCATCGTCACGACCTCGGGCAGGAGATTGGCGGCCGCCAACCCTTTATAAAGCATGACGTACATTTCCTGCCGGGTAATACCAGTCTCCGGCGCGAAACGGTTGTCGCCCACACCGGCCGCCATGCCCAGCGCCTTTGCTTGCAGCAGCGACTCATAATAGAAGGCGTCGGCGTCCACATCGCTGAACTGCCGTACCATCCAGGCGCCCTGGGGCTCAATATCCAGCGCCCGCAGCAACATATCGATAAATTGCCCGCGGGTTACCTGACTGTCCGCGGTGATTTGAGCCGTCCCATTATTATTGATCACTTCCCGGGCCGCCAAATAATCCAGCGCCGCGGCCCCGGCCGACGCTCCGCCGGTAACGCCGGGATTGCCGCCGCCGTACCAGGCGTCATAACGCCCGGTGGAATAGACCTTGGCGTAGAGACGACCGTCGTCGTACCAAGAACGGGGCACGACCCGAGGCCCGTCCGCGTAGGCGTGAACTGTCGTGACCAGCGCCGGGTCCTCGCCGGCCTGGAGGCTGTAAGGCTGGGAAATAAAAATCGGATGATCATTGTCGATATAATCTATCGGCTCCCCTTGCTCGTCGGTCACGGTAAAGATGAGAGAACCGCTCCGCAGGCCAAAATTGACAGTATCCGCCAGCACGCTGATCCGTTCCAGCGCGCCGACCGGCACCTTGAGCGTCAAATCATTGACACTGAAGGTAAAAGAGCGCAGGTTTTCTTCCTGAAGCAGGCTTTTCAGGTCAATTTTCACCTTGACGCCAGTCATGCCAGTGATATCCTTGAGCGCGATGATCAAATCGCCGTTTTCCGCCTTCGCCAGTAGCTCTTGGAACGCCTCCGCCGCCGGCGCCAGGCTCACCTCGCCCTGATCGTCAATAGAATAAGTGACCTTTACGCCGTCAAGGGTACTCTCCCCCGCCGTCGCCGCGACCGTGTCCGACGCCATAGCCGCCGCGGGCAGCGCTACCAGGCATAGAGCCGCCACCAGCAGCGGGATCAGCGCCTTTTTTGTTTTTCCCATCTCTGATACCTCCATTTCATTTTCGATTTTTGGGGCTGATTTGGTTGATGCGGTTTGATTGATACGGTTTGATTGATACGGTTTGATTGATTGATGGGCAAGCATACAACTAAAGATAAAAAAACACCTGAACCGTAAAGTTCAGGCGAATTTTTCTGGTCGGAGCGACAAGACTTGAACTTGCGGCCTCCACCACCCCAAGATGGCGCTCTAGCCAAACTGAGCTACGCCCCGGCGACGAGACTAATTATAAAAGGATTTTTTCTTTCTGTCAATAGGTTGACAGGGAGAGGGATATAAATACAAAAATACATAAATATAGTAATTTGGTTGCGCTTGTCGGATCCAACCAGAATTTGGGCTTGTATCGCGGCCCCGGGCGTGGCATAATGAAAGTCGGCAAGTCAGGATCAACAGGAGACAAATAACCATGGATTTTCCAGAAAATCAGTCGGAAGTTAAGTCAGAAAATCAGGCAGAAAATCAGGCAGGGACTCAGTCAGGGGCTCAGTCAGAAAATCAGTCGGAAACTAGGCGCGCGAAAAGCAAAAAAATAATCCCGGCGGCCCTGCTTTTGACATCGGCCCTGGCGTTGAGCCTGGCTCTCGCTTTGCTCATCGCCGCCGGCATGATCAGCCCGCCTTTTGTCCGGGATTTTCGGGCCGGGACGCTGCCCGTGCTGGTATATCATTGTATCGGGACGCCGCCGAACAAGCCCGACCGCGGCAAGAGCCTGGACTATCTCTATGTGGCGCCGGAAGACTTCGCCTGGCAGATCGCCTGGCTGAAAAAGGCGGGCTATCGCTTTTTGACGCCGGCGGAGGCCCTGACCTGGCAAAAAGGCGAGAAGGCGGCGCTGATTACCTTTGACGACGGGTATGAGGACAATTATTCCCAAGCCTACCCCATCCTGCGGCAATACGGCGGCGTCGCCACAGTCTTTGTGGTGGCCGGCGATATTGGCCACCACGGCCGGCTGACCGCCGCCCAATTGAAAGAGATGGCGGATTCCGGCCTGTGGACTGTTGGCTGCCACGGTTATCGCCACCAGGATCTCACCTCGTACTCAGCCTCTGAGTTGCGGGAGGATTTACGTTTGGGGCAGCAAACCCTGGCGGACATTACCGGTCAATCGATCGAGGCCGTCGCTTACCCCTTTGGCGCTTATGACGAGCGGGTGACGGCGGCGGCCACTGATTTTTTCGAGTGCGGCTTTATCGCCGATCCCCAAAGGGACGGGCGGATTGGGCCGGAGCGGATGACTATCCCCCGGGAAGGCGTTTGGTATGACCGCTGGGCGTTTCGGCGGCTGCTGCGAAAATATTTTCCCAATTGACAGGAGTATCGGCATTGATATTATCCGACTCGATATTACCTGACTCATTTCATTATCTGACTCATTATCTGACCCGCGCCTTGATTTTTGTCGCGATAGTTTCCAGTAAAATAACGGCGGCGACTACAATATATGTGATATAGCCAAGCTCGCGGATGTCAAAGTAAAAGCTGCCGGCCATCCATAAATCAAAGCCGATGCCGCCCGCCCCGGCGGCCGCGCCCACCGCCAGAGCGTTGGTAAAGTTGATCTCAAATCGCAGGAACGTCCACGCGATCATATAGCTGATCGAGGCAGGCAGGATCGCTTGCGACACGATCTGCCAAAAACTCGCGCCGCTGGCTTTTAGCGCCTCAATGGCGCCGCCGTCCGTTTCCTCGATGGACTCGGCGTAGGCTTTGATCAAATAGCCCGCGCTGTGAAAGGTAAGGCCGATAACGGCGGCGACGCTTCCCAAACCGGCCGCCACCGTGAAAATCAACACCCATAAAATTGTAGGCACTGCCCGGATAAAGGCGACGAAACCCTTTATAACATTGGCCGCGATAGGGTTGGCGATATTTTTAGCGCACAATAAAGCGCCGAACAGAGCTATTAGAGCGCCGAAAATAGTTGAGAGCGCGCCGAGGGAAAAGGTCACGAGCAAGGCCCTCATCGCGGCCGCAAAGGAGCTGTACGTCAAGCGCGGTTGGCCGAACAGCACTTTGAGGTTGCTCCACGTACCGTTAATGGCTTTGGCCAGATCAATGTTTTTATAGTCGAAGGTTAAGAGACCGTAAACGGTAAGCCCCAGCAAGATAAAAATGGTCAGCTTAATCGCGAGACCGCTTTTTGATCCCGCCGCTATCTTGATTTTACCGCCCCGGGTTTTCCGCATACATTTATGGAGATCAAGAGAAACAGGGGACTGCCCCGGGATAACAAACTCGCTCATCACATAATCACCTTCCTGATTTGATTTGAGATTATCTCTATGGCGATAACCAACACCACAATGGAAATAACGACGAG
The DNA here is from genome assembly GCA_031265035.1 of Peptococcaceae bacterium. Taxonomy (GTDB): domain Bacteria; phylum Bacillota; class Peptococcia; order DRI-13; family UBA5745; genus JAISDE01. The sequence continues at coordinate 11,246 of JAISDE010000101.1, forward strand.
GCTCGCCGCGCTGTAATCCATCCGTTTGTAATACAGGTCAAACATAGCGCCTACGCCGGTCGCCGTAAGGACACCGATCAGGGTAGAGGAGCGGATATTTGTCTCAATCATATATAAGACCCACGAAACGATCTCCGGCAGGGACGATGGGATGACGCCCTGAAAAACCGTCTGTAAATAGGTCGCGCCGGTGGCCTGGAGAGCCTCGACGCAGGCCACGCTGACCTCGTCGATGGTTTCGATAAACGTCCGGGTCAGCATCCCCAAGGTGGCAAAGAACAAAGCGAAAAATCCTGTGAGGATGTTTTGACCGAACGAGAACATCAGGAGTATCGCCCAAACTATATCGGGAACGTTCCTGAGAAAAGCGGCGATGATCCTGACCCCTCGGCCAATCCACCGGTTGACCTTTGTGGTTCTCGCGCTCAGCAGGCTGAAAAAAAACGCGCCTAGCGCGGCGCATACGGTAACCGCGACCGACACAAGCGCTGTCTCGGCCAGTTTCGTCAGTATATCGGGCAGCCGCGACCACGCCTTCGCGTTGGGCACAAAATTCTTTGCCAGCCAGCCAATCGCTTTGGGTATCGACTCAAAGCCCCCGATCACGTCGTAATTGGTCGCGGCCGCGGCAATCAGGAAAAGGGCAAGCGTCCCGAGAAACACCAAGGTAAACGTCCGTTTTCTTTTGACAAATACGGACGTTTGGTTTAGGGGCGTTTGATTTACGAATGTTTGATTTTTACCCAACATCTGTAATTAGCTCACCTTCGCTCGATTGATAAATTTCGTGGATTTTTTCTTTGCCCAACTGATCGGGCGGCCCGTCATATACGATTTTACCTAACGTAATGCCTATGATCCTTTTCGAGTATCTCAGGGCGACGTCTACCTGATGCAAATTGAAAATACAGGTGAGGTTCATATTCTTATTGATGACACTCAGGTGATCCATAATGACTTTAGACGCGCTGGGGTCAAGGGAGGCGATGGGCTCGTCGCATAAAATAAGTCTTGGCTCCTGCATGAGGGAACGGGCGATGCCCACGCGCTGCTTCTGCCCGCCGGACAACTCATCACAGCGCTTATAAGCCTGCTCTGTAAGGCCGAGTTTCGCTAATATTTGAAAAGCGTTCTCCTTTTCCTTTTCGGTATAATAACCAACGACCCCGGTAAGAGTATGCTTATGGCCGAGCCTGCCATGCAGCACATTCTCAATAACACTGAGCCTGTCCACAAGGTTGTAATGCTGAAAGATCATGCCGGTTTTTTTACGAACCTGACGCAGCTCTTTTTTATTGGCCCGGTTAATATCGTGCCCGTCAAATATTATCTCTCCCCTGGTCGCGTCAACAAGCCGGTTGACGCAGCGCAGGATCGTTGACTTGCCTGAGCCGGACGGCCCGATAATTGACACGAACTCGCCCTCGTCCACTGAAAAGGACACATCGGTCAGCGCCGTTGTTGTATTGTTATATATTTTGCTGACATTCTGAAATTCCAAGATAGGCATAGGCGCGGGCCGTCGCGTTTTATTGACCATTTTATCAGCCATTTTATTGACGGTAGGGGTCGTACCACGAATCGGCGGTAAGAACATATCCATAGCTGGAGGCCTTTTTGTATAATCCCACAGCGCCCTCGACGGTTCCGTCATAGAAGATCGTCTCATTACTCGCGACTTCCTCCGAGGTAAATAAATCCTGAATCGCTTTGATCTCGTCCGCGCTCAGATTATTGGGATTATAAGCGTTCGGGCCGTTGAATACGGGAGTACAGGCGATAACGACAAATTCTTTGCCAGCGTAAGCGTCAAAAGGGGCGTCGGCGCCATCCCTAACGCTATATATAGAGCCAACGGTGTTTTCCGCGCCGGATTTGAGCTCAATGTACGGATCCAGCTCTATGTCACAAAAAGCGGCCACGTCGGCGTTGCCTGTGATCAAGTTGACCGCCGAGCCCTGATGCGTCTGACCAAAATACACCTCGCTGAAAAAGTTCCCATCGGGGAACAGATCGTCTTCCGTTAAATTATCATTTGTGAAATGCGCGATGATTGAAGATGTGGGAACTCTAAATCCCGAGGTGGAGCTGTTGGAAACAAAGGACATCTTTTTCCCCCGTATATTATCAATAGAATAAGCGCCGCCGCTCCCGTACTGATCCGCGTCGGCTGTGTTGACGCATATCCACGCGAAGTATTTGGCCCCGTCCAGCTTCCCGTCAGCGTCGCTGTTGACAAACAGAACATCCACCCGCGGGTTTCGGTTTTTCGCTTCTATATAGCCGACCGCGCCCATCGCCATAGCGATATCCGCCGAGCCGCTCGCGATGGACTCGATCGCGATGGTGTAATCGGTTGTTGTTTTTGATTCGGCCTTCCTGCCGGTAGCCTGCTCAATCAGCCGGCACACCTCCGCGCGTATTTCAGCGTGGGTATTGCCGGACTCGTTGGGATACCACACTACGGTGATGGGGTCGGTGTTTTTTTGTTCCGCCGCCGGGGTGGACGGGGGGGTGTTGCTGTTTCCGGCGTTTGAGCCGCAAGCGACCATACCGGTTATCATAATGACCGCGAGTAAAAATGCCGTGATTGCTTTTAAAGCTGTGCTCTTTCCCGTGATTTTTCGCATTATTTTTCACCTTTTCCTTATTTTTGATTTGCGGTCATCGCGATGCCGCCACCACTCATGATAAATTTCTTGTGTAAAATCTGATACTGGCATTGAGTAAAAGCTTAGTAATGCGCTGTGAGGGCGCGACGCCCGCGCCAAAGGCAAACAAAAAGATAGCCATAAGCTAACTTATGGCTAATTCTATCAGGTTTTCCTCAACATTGGGTATAATGGGATATAGCGAAAGCCTAATCCGGATTTGCTCAGATTAGGCTTTCGCTATATCAGATCAGACAGATTGAAGCCTTTACTTTATCCAATTTTCAAAGGTAAGCCCTTCCACGCGCTCAAACTCGCGCGTATTGTTAGTGACAAGCGCCGCGTTATTCGCAAGAGCGACGGCGGCAATCATAATGTCGTTGCCGCCGATAATCTGCCCGTTACGCTCCAAATCGGCGCGGATTTGCCCCGCGCGTTCAGCCGCCCGATCATCAAAGGCGACGACCTCAATCTCAGAGATAAACGTCTGAATCTTGCCTAAATTTCGCTCCCGCCACCGCGACTTTTCCGCGCCGTAATACAGTTCGTACAGCACAACAGCGGAGATTTTCACGTCAGACTTGGCGCATTTCAGAAAACGCTCCGTCAGAGCGGGAAACTTGCCGTTTAGAATATGCGCGCAAATATTGGTGTCAAGAAAATAAGTCGTCAAAACAACTCGCCTCTGTCCGTCCACGCAATATCAGCAGGCCCAACAAACGTCGAATCCGCTGTCTCACAGAAAGCCGCCACCGCCGCCGCATAGGCCTCCGACCACCGATTAGGCGGCGTTTTAGCCGTTGCCGCACGAAGAAGATTTATATCAACAAGGTTTTCGTTGACCACGAAAAACCCGTTGCCTTGCTCTATAAAAAGCATACTGCTCCCCTCGTTCAGCCCAAGCCTGCGCCGGACGGGGGCAGGAACCGTAATCTGTCCCTTTGCGGTAACCTTCGCCATCTCCATAGCGCCATCTCCTTAATTTCCTTACTTTCATAGTGTAACATGTGAAGCACGGATTGTCAACGCAGTCTCCGGATTGGACAAAGAACTGTAAAAACTGGTAAGAACTGCAAAACCGGCGCTGATTTGGGCGAACCCCGGTGATTTTTGCGGCTCGGCATGGTATAATCACCGGAAAGAAGGATTCGCGCCCCTACCCGTTGGCTGACCGCGCGCCACGGAACAGGGGTTATGTATAAAAGAGGCGGCACTTATTATGAAAAGATTGTACGCATACCTTAAAAACAAATATTTCCATGAAAACCTCGACCTCCGCATCCAGTCGTTCAACCTTCTGACCACTTGGCCGGCATGGCGGCGGGCGTTATTGTCGCGCTGAGTTCTATATGGACGAATGCCGGCGCGGTCAACATTACGATGAACCTCGCGGCTTCCGTACCGGCGTTTATCCTGTTGCGCTTCACCGGGAAGGAGAAAAAGTTAAGTTACCGAGTAAGCTGTTGGATCATCGTTGTCGCGGTGTTTATAGTCGTGTTCCCCGCGATGTTCTTCACGGCTGGTCATGGCAAACTTAATCTCCAATGCCGTTCGGCACACCGAAAATGGTGTGATTACGGTAAAACTCACGCGGACGGAAAAGAATCAGATTATACGCGTCTCGGATGACGGCGAGGGCATGGACGCGGAGATTATGGAAACCGCCTTGAAGCAATACGTGTCGTCGCCCGGCCGCGTGGAGTATTGGCGGCACGGGATCGGCCTGTATATCTGCCGTCAGATTGTCACGGCGCACGGCGGGGAGATTTGGATAGACAGCGAACCGGGGCGCGGCACGACCGTCTCGTTCTCGCTTGGGGAGGAATCCGAAAATGAGTGACCGAAAACCGCTGATTTTAATGGTGGAGGATGAAAAAGAACTGGCGAGGTTCAACACCCGTTTTCTGACGCGCAAGGGATATGAGGTGCTACTCGCGTTTAACGCCGCGGAAGCGCGGGCGCTCGCGCGCGAACACCAGCCGGATTTGATTGATTTGGATGTGATACTCCCGGACGGCGACGGCTTTGCGCTGTGCGAGGAATTTTGCGCCGCGAGCGACGCGCCCATGCTGTTCCTCACGGGGAAGAAAGGGCCGGAGGACGAGATGGCCGGGTTTACGGCGGGCGGGGATTACTACATGAGGAAGCCGTATGAGCGGGAACAGCTGCTGGCGGCCATTCAAAGTCTGCTCCGCAGGGCGGATATGACCCGGCAAAAGATAGCCGAAGTAACGGAAATCACACGGGGAACGCTGACGCTCCAAATCCCGCGGGGCAAGGTGGTCACGCAAAACGAGAACAAGGAGCTTTCGGACGAGGCTATCTACCAAAGCGTTTGGGGTATGGATATGCGCGGCGACAACGGCGCGCTCCGCAGACATATTTCCCTGTTGAAAAAGAAACTTGGCGAAGAAACCGCGGATGATTTTTCGATTGTGTCATTCTACGGCGGCGGGTACGCGTTTACAACCAAATAGGGAATTGTGATTTTTTCGTAACAATTCAGAAACGGGCTTTTTTCACGCTATAATTTCAGTGTGAGAAAAGCCCGTTTTTTTGTTTGGAAGGAGAAGAATCTTTATGATTAGTACGAACACATGGAGCGGAAAATCCTCGCCCTGCTGCTGACGGCGGCGATGACGCTGGCCCTGCTGCCGCTGAACGGCACGACGGGCGAGATTTCAGGAACTCCGACAACGGCGGGAACGGCGAACCTTACCATCAAAGCTGCGAACAGCGTATTGCCCGACGCGACAAAGGCGCTTTCCATCACGATAAATACAGCGAGCAGCGGCGCGGGCGGTTCCGGCGGCAGCGCAGGCACGCCGAGCACCCCGCCGACCACCACACCCGCGCCTGGTGGCAGCACCACGGTAACGACGCCCGCGGGCAAGCCCCCTGTACAGAACCCTGACGGCTCCGCGATATTGCCCGGCGGCGGCACGGTCACGGTTGGCAGCAGCACGGCGAACATCGCCCTGCCGGGCGGCACAGCGATCTCTGTTCCCACAGGCTCGACAATTCGCCCGGACGGAACAGTCAGTATCGGCACAGGCGGGGCGACGGTGCGGATCACCATTAGAACAAGCGCTACCGTCAATAACTCCGGCGCGGTCGCGCAAAACCAGGATGGCAGCGTCGGCATCGGCGACGTTTCCGTTCCGCTTGGCGCAGAGCCCGGCACATCGCCGATCATGACATTGAAACTCGCGGCAAACACCCTCATCGTACTGGACGAAGCCGCGCCACTCGGCTATTCCGTGGAGTTTAACAATCCTTACAGCGACGTGAAATCCTCCGATTGGTTCTACGGCGATGTGGCTTTCGTGGGCGCTCACGGTCTGATGACCGGCACGGCGGCGGACAAATTCAGCCCGAACGCCCACGCGACCCTTCAAAGATACCGCCTGACCTTTTCGCAGTAGCGGATATAATCCTTGCCGTAATGCTTGCGGCAAAACGCTTCCTCATTCTTGATCTGGAAGTGGAATGTAAGGGAGATCATCACCAGCACGAGCAACACGCC
>JAISDE010000124.1 GCA_031265035.1 Peptococcaceae bacterium
GAGACCAGAGTCGAGACCACCCGCTAAAGGCCATCCACTAAAGGGCAGGCGAAATATTCTTGGGAAAAGCTTAGGAAAAGCTTAGGAAAAGCTTGGGAAAAGCTGAGGAGGGAATTTTAATGGGTAAAGAAATCCTGTACGAGGTCGTCGATCACGCGGCGATCATCACCATCAACCGGCCCAAGGTCTTAAACGCCGTCAGCGACGCCACGGTCGGGGAAATCTACGGGGCGCTGGATGAGGCGGTGGCGGACGACGGGGTCAAGGTCGTGCTTCTGACCGGCGCCGGTGATAAAGCCTTTTGCGCCGGACATGATATTTCCACCTTTGGGGAGACTGACGAGTATACTATTCGCGAGTCGGCCCTTTACAATCACGGGCTATGCGAGAAAATTCAATATTTGAGCAAGCCGGTTATAGCGGCGGTGAATGGGTACGCTTTTGGCGCCGGCTGCGAGATAGCGATTTCCTGCGATTTTCGCGTCGCCGCGGAGAATGCCAGATTTGGCTTGCCGGAAGTCTCACTGGGCATCATCCCCGGTCAGGGTGGAACTCAGCGTTTGGCCAGGTTGATTGGCGCCGGCCCCGCCAAATACTATACCATCACTTGTGAGCAAATGAAAGCGGAGCGGGCCTGGCAGCTTGGGTTGGTGGAAAAAGTGGTGCCCCGGGCGGAATTGCTGGCTACCTGCCAAATGATCGCCAAAAAGATCATGGCCAACGGCCCCGCCGCTGTGCGCATAGCCAGAAACGCGATCAATATCGGGCTGGATCTTGATTTGCGCAATGGTACAAGATTTGAGATCGAGTCTTTTATTTCCGCTTTCAACACGCCGGATCGCGCGGAAGGCGTCAGCGCTTTTCTGGAAAAACGGCCTCCGAATTTTACGGGCAAATAGCCGGATAATAGCATAAACAACCCATAAATAACCCATGAACAACCTGAGTTGAGACGGAGGAATGGCAGATGAGCAAAAGAGATGCGGTTATTGTACAGGCGGTTCGTACCCCGGTGGGAAAAATGCGCCAGTCATTGGCGAGCGTGTCCGCCATTGATTTGGGCGCGGCGGTGGTTAAAGCCGCCGCGGAACGGGCGGGCATTGATCCCCTCCTGATTGACGATATCATATTCGGCAATTTGCTTAATTACAATTGGGGCAATATCGCCAAGGTCATCGCCTTAAACGCGGATTTTCCCCTGGATGTCACCGGCGTGACCATTGACCGGCAGTGCTCCAGCTCGCTGAACGCCTGCGCTTTCGCCGCGATGATGATCCAAACCGGCAACGCGGACGTAATCCTGGCCGGCGGGGTAGAAAGCTATTCACAGCAGCCTTTTATGATCGGGCGGCCGGAAACCCCTTATCCCGGCGCTTTGGAGGTTTATCCTTACGGCAGCCCCTCCATTGATAGGGTTGGCAATCCGCCGATGATTATCACCGCGGATAATCTGGCCAAAAAGTATAACCTGACCCGGGAGGAATGCGATGAGTTCGCTTATACCAGCCATAAAAACGCGGCCGCGGCCTGGGAAGCGGGACGGTTTAAGGATCAGGTGATCGATTTCGCGGTAAAGACCCGTAAGGGCACAAATGTCGTCACTATGGACGATTGCGTCCGGCCGGATTGCCGGGTTGAGGATCTGGCGAAATTAAGGGCGATTTACAAGGATGGCGTGACGACGGCGGGCAATTCTTCCCCGATGAACGACGGCGCTTCCTGCGTCCTGATGATGAGCAGGGAAAAAGCGGAGGCGCTGGGCTTGAGAATTTTGGCCAAATTCGCCGCCTTCGCGGCGGCGGGGGTAGATCCCAATATTATGGGGATTGGGCCGGTATATGCCACCCGCAAGCTTTTTAAGAAAACCGGCCTCAGCATGAAAGATATTGACTTGATTGAGTTGAATGAGGCTTTCGCCGCGCAATCCCTGGCCTGCGTCAAAGAATTGGGTATTGACCGCTCCATTACGAATGTCAATGGCGGGGCCATAGCGATTGGGCATCCCAATGCCGCCAGCGGCGGTATTCTGGTGGCCAGGCTGATTTATGAGATGATCCGCCGGGATGTCAAACGGGGCCTGGTCAGTTTCTGCATCGGCGGCGGGCAAGGTTTCTCCGCTTTGATCGAGCGGGACTGAGAGCAATTAGGAAAGGGGTAAAAAAATGAGCCAATTTCTGTTGACGGAAGAACAAAAGGCATTAATGAAAATGTGCCGGGATTTTATGATCAAGGAGGTTATCCCTACCTCGCTGGACGATGATAAGGCCGCCCATTTTAATGAGACGGCGTACAAAAAAGCGGTAGAGATGGGGCTGCATGTCCTGGGCTTGCCGGAAGAATATGGCGGCGCCGGCTTGGATGAGGTGACTTTTACCCTTTTGCAGGAGCAACTGCACTGGGGGGACGCCGGTTTCGCCAACGCCATGGGCTGCGCCCAATTTGCCTACCGGCCTGTAGCCATGGCCGGGACAGCGGCTCAAAAGAAAAAATACGCGGATATCATCGTGCCGGGCGGTTTCGGCTGTTTCTGCCTGACAGAGGCCAACGCCGGCTCCGATGTGGCCGCCGCCAAAACCACCGCGCGAAAAGTTGGCGACGAGTATATTATTACCGGCAATAAGCATTTTATCACCACCAACACCCTGGGTAATTTTTATGTCGTTTTTGCCTATACGGATAAATCGGCGGGGCCAAGAGGCATGTCCGCCATCCTGGTGGACGCCGGCGCGCCCGGTGTGACGGTAGGTAAAAAAGAGGACAAAATGGGCATACGACAATCGCCCACCGGGGAGATTATTTTTGAGGAGGCTCGGGCGCCCGCCGGGAATCTCCTGGGTAAAGAGGGCCAGGGTTTCAAAATAGCGATGGAAACTTTGAATTACGCCAGGATTGACGCCGCCGCCTCGGCGGTCGGTATCGCCCAAAGGGCTTTGGAGTTATCCATCCAATACGCGAAAGAACGGGTCATTTTCGGCAAACCCATTTATCAGCATCAGGCAATGGAGTTTCTGATCGTGGATATGGCGATGCGGATTGAGGCGGCCCGCTCCCTGTATTTGCGGGCGGCAGGCGAGGTGGACGCCGGCAACATGGACTTGAAGCTGTGCTCTTACGCCAAAGCCTTCGCCTCCGATGTGGCGATGAAAGTCACCACGGACGCGGTGCAGGTGTTCGGCGGCTTTGGTTACACCAGGGAGTATCCGGTGGAGAAATTGATGCGGGACGCCAAGATTTATCAGATCTTTGAGGGAACCAATCAAGTCCAGCGGGTCGTGGCGGGTAAAGAACTGTTCAAATAAGCGCCCGCGGGGAAACGAGGCAAAGGAGATCGATACTTGTGGATTGGCGAGATATTTATCAAAAAAAGCTGATGACCGCGGACGAGGCGGTCAAAACCGCGCGAAGCGGCGACAGTATTTACTTTGGCTTGAATGTCAGTATCGCCACTGTATTGACCGACGCTTTGGTGAGGCGGGCGTCGGAATTGCGGGATGTGAGCCTGGTCGGCTCGCTGCTGCTCAAGCCTCAACCCTATTTGGCCGAGGAAATGCGGGGGCATTTTTTCCTCAAAACCATGTTTTTGGGGGATTTTGATCGGGAGGCTTATCGGCGGGGGATGGCGGACGTCGTGTCGCTGCATTTGAGCCAGTACAAAACCTTTATCGATCACGCCGGCGCCGCCGACATCGCCTTTTTGGATGTTTCCCGGCCCGACTCCCGGGGCTATATGAGTTACGGGATTTCCGGCGGCGCCATGTACAATGGGGTCAGGGAGCGGGTCGGCAAAGTCATCCTTCAGGCCAATGATCGCGCGCCTTATGTTTACGGCGACCAAAATTATATTCATGTCAGCGAGGCGGACGGGATCGTGGAGGCTTCCATGGAGCATGATACTTTGCTGCTGCCGCCGCCCAGTGAGCGGGAAAAAAATATCGCCGCGTATGTGGTGGAGCAGATTCCCGACGGCGCCTGCCTGCAGATCGGGATCGGCGGTATTTCCAACGCGGTGGGCTATAGTCTGGATCAGAAAAATGATTTGGGCGTCCATACGGAGTTGATGACGGAATGCCTGATGTACCTGGCGAAAAAAGGCGTGATCACTGGCAAGCGCAAGACTTTACACCCGGGGAAAATCGTCATGGCTTTTTGCATGGGCAGTAAGGAGCTTTACGAGTATCTTGACCACAATCCCCTCATACACGCTATGGGCTACGACTATGTGAACGACAGCTATGTCATAGGGAAAAATGACAATATGATCTCGGTCAACAACGCGCTGATGGTCGATCTCACCGGTCAGGTACACGCTGAGGGCGTGGGTTTCCAGCAATACAGCGGCACCGGCGGGCAGCTGGATTTTGTGAAAGGCGCCCAGCTTGCCAGGGGCGGCAAGTCCTTTATTGTCTTAAATTCCACGCTGCCGGGCAAGAATGGCCGCGAGGCTCAGAGCAAAATTGTCGCCGCCGCGCCGCCGGGTACCCCTGTGACGACGCCCAGAGCGGATACGCAGTATGTGGTGACGGAATATGGTTGTGTTAATTTAAAAAAATTATTGTTTAAAGACCGGGCCAGGGCCCTGATCAGCATCGCGCACCCAGATTTTCGGCCGGGGCTTACCCGGGAGGCCAAGGCCGCCGGTTTGCTGTAGGAGCGAGGCGGAGGAGCGGCGGGGCAGCGGCGAGCCGGCGGGCCGCCGGGGCAGCGGAGCGGCGGAGCGGCGGAGCGGCGGGGCAGCGAGCCGGCGAGCCGGCGGCCAGGGGCCGGGTTCCTGGCCGCCGGCCGCGTTATGGGAGGATGAGTGTTGATGGAACACAAAATAGAGGACATCCGGGTGCCGGATTTTAACCTTGCCGGGAAAGTCGCTGTGGTGACAGGGGGGACTAAGGGCCTGGGCTATGGCATGGCCCTTACGTTGGCCCATTATGGCGCCGATGTGGTGGTGGCGAGCCGAACCAAAGCTGACTGCGTCCGAGTGGAGCGCGAAATAAAAAGCCTGGGGCGCCGGGGCTTGGGTATCCCAACGGATATAAATAAAATCGAGCGAATTGACGCTTTGGTGGCGAAAACTGTGGAGAGCTTGGGCCGGCTGGATATTATGGTATGCAACGCCGGTGTGGGCAATACGGTGGACGCGGTAGACATGACGGAGGCGCAATGGGACGAGGTAGTCGATACGGATCTGAAATCGGTGTTTTTTTCCGCCCGGGCCGCCGCCAGAGAAATGATTCGCGCGAAAACGCCGGGGAAAATCATCGCCATAGCCTCCGCCGCGGCGTTTAGCGGCGCCAGGGGCAT
>JAISDE010000144.1 GCA_031265035.1 Peptococcaceae bacterium
AGTGGCCTTTGACAAGCCGGCGGAAGCGCTTTTCAGCCCGTATACCTACGACAAGAAGGACGGCGTCGGCGGCAGGAGCGCGGACAATGACGCGTTGAGCAAGGAGGCGCATAAAGACCTCCCATCGCCGGATGATGATCTGCTGGACGGCCTCGACCCGCTGGATACTTCCTCCTCGCTGCCAACTGATCAGGACGCCCTTGGGACGGGCTGGAATCCTTATACCAGGGCTGTGAGCCGGGGATTGCAACTGCCCCGAAATGACGACGGCGCCGTCGGCGGTTTTCTGGATATTACCGCTTTGGACGCCGGCGTCTGGACGCCGCCGGAGACAGTGATCCGGGGGACGGTCTGGGAGGACGAGAACGGGGACGGCCTGTGGGGAACAGACGGGGCCGGCGATAAGGAGGGCACTGTGGCCGGGGTCAGGGTCACCCTTTACCGCAGGTTGTGGGGTGTCCTAGGCGCCGCCTGGGAAATGGCCGCGGATACGGCCGGCCAGCCGGCGACGGCGGAGACCGGCGGGAACGGGCGCTACAGCTTTACCGTGACGCCGGCGGACTTCTCGGACTTCGCGTATACTGTGGAGGGCGATGCCGGCACGTTTACGCCCGGCCCCGGATTCGGGGCGCCCTATGAGTATCGGGTGGAGATAGAGAAAGACCTGGGTTACCGCTTTACCGCGCCCCGGGATTACGACGGCAACTATCCCGCTGTTGACAGCGATATGCTTTCCGGCGAGCAGGCGGCATCGCTTGCTACGGCGGCGGGTTACGTGACGCGGAACCTGGAAAACTGGCGGCCTGACCCGCCTCAGCCGGGCCTCAAGGACAACCCGGATTTGGGCGTCAGCTATGAGGATTATAGGCTGGGCGGGACGAAGAAAGCGGGGGATTTGGGCTGGACTGGGGGTCCTGACCGCGAGGTGATCGACCTGACGGCGCTGGTTGATGAGCCCATCGCGGTGGATTGCGGCCTGGTACCTCTCAAGGCCAGGATCGCCGGCATTGTCTGGGACGACAGCACCCCCGGCAGCAGTTATCATGACAGTCTCAGGGACGACGCTATAGACAGCCGGTTCCCCGACGTGGAGGTAGCCCTGTACAGTTGGGTGCCGGGTGATGGACCCTATTGGCAGCCACCAGATTATGGGCCTGATTGGGGGCCGGGAGATGGGGATACACCCAGCGCGGCGGCGTCGCTGGGGATTATGGCGGAGCCGGCCCCATCAGGCCCTGGGTATTGGGCTCGGACCAGGGATTTAAACGGCCGATACAGTGTACGCACAACCGATGCTGCCGATTTGCACAGCGGCGGCGGCGAGTACGAGTTTGAGGTTTTCAGCGTCTACCGGGATAAGGGGAACACCTTCAGTTACGGTCAGCCTGTCCTCTACCGAGTGGCGGTTCAGCGGCCGGGGACTGGGAATACCTGGCGGTTCGTCACCCCCTTCCAGGCGGGTGGAACAGCCGGCAACCAAAGCAAGGTGACGCCTTACGGCGAGATCGCCGGGCTGAGCGTCAGCGGCTTGACGGCGGCGGGCCACGGGGTCAGCGGCGAGCTGGCCGCCGGCGCCAAGAGTGACTGGAGCGCGTATTACCAAAGGCATTTGATAAAGGCCAAAGACAATGATGATATCCACGCCGGCCTGTGGAAAGACACCACACCCGGCAGCGATCCGGAGGAGCCGGATCCTGACGATCCGAAAAAACCCGATCCGGAACTAGAGCCTGAGCCTGAGCCTGAACCTGAACCTGAACCTGACCCGGATCCTGACCCTGACCCGGATCCTGACCCTGACCCTGAGGAAGGGCCGGATTTGCCGCCTACCAACAACCCGTTGGTGCCCGACGGCGAGGGCGGCTACTGGGAGATGGATCCCGATGAGTGGGTGCCCCTGGGGCATTGGACAAAGGACGACGACGGCACCTGGATCTTTGAGCCTTATGTGCCCCTTGGCGACTTGCCCCAGACCGGCGACCGGATTGAGTTGGCGCTTTTGGCCCTGCTCCTTTCCGGCGGGGCGCTGATCTGGCTGGCCCGGCGCCGGCGGCGGGTATAGGAAAAATACCCGCGCCTGACGAGACTGCTAGAAAAGGAAGAACGATGCGCCTGACGAGACCGCGGGAAAACAAATTTAATCCTCTGAGAGCCGTCCGGGCCGGCCTGGCCCGGCTACGGGAAAACAAATCTTTGCTGAGAGTGGCTCTGGCGCTGGGGGCGGTGGCCGTCCTCGGCGCCGGGGCGCTCATCTACAGCCTGACCCGGCCGCCGGATCCCCTGCGCCTTTATCAGGCGGGCCTGAGCGCGCTGGAGAGCGCGGCCTCCGCCCAGTTGACGGCCCAATCCTCCCTGACGCTGTCGGGCGGCAGCCAGCGATTGGGCATGACCATATACGGCGACATTCAGCGGGAGGGCTCGGGGGAGACCGCCCGGCTGTCGGCCCAGCTGCGGGAGGATTTCGCCGGCGCCGCCGACGAGGAGGTATATTTTATTGACGGTATGCTGTATCGGTCGCTGGGGGGTCAAAAGACCCGGCAGGTCATGGATTACGCCGCCGCCCTCAATAGCCTGTACATCGGCGGGCTGGATTTCCCCGCCGAGGCGGTGCTGCGACAGGAACTGTCGCCCGACGCGGGCGGCGGGCGCCGCTTGGAGCTTTTGCTGGACGCCCAAGCGCTGAGGGAGGATTTGCTGGAGCGGCTGGCGCCCTGGGAGGATCGCCAGGTGATCGAGGAGGCGGGCGTCGTCTTTGGCGACGCGCTTTTCAACGCTACCCTGGACAAGCGGGGGCTGCTTACAGAGCGTCGGCTGGCCTTTTCCGCCACCCTGGGTGAGGGGGAGCGGGCCATGAGCATGGTCTGCGACCTGCTCCTGTCCGTGGAGGGGATCAACGAGACAGTGGTGACGCTACCCCCGGATCTGGGCGACTACATGCTGGTGCTTAGTAACATCTAAAACTTGTCAGCAAGCGGCGAGAATTTTTTCCGTCATAAGATCAAAGACTTGATGAAGGGCATAAAAAAAGGCGCTCACATTTTGAGTGAACGCCGTAATTCGGGCTAATCGGTCGGTTTGTCCGCGCCGCTCTCAGGTGTCGGCAAAGGCGCGAGCGCTACCGTTCCTGCCGCTCCTGCCGAATATGCCGGATGCGCCAAGCCGCCATCGGATGGTTTTCCACACGTCTCAGAATCTCGTCGTTATTAAACAGCAATTCCGGCTCGTAGCTGCCGGCGGCAAAACGTTGCCGCGTTGGTGTAGGAATACACAAACGAATCAAGGATATACGCGCGCTTGGATTTCGCTTTTTTCGTGTATCCTTCCGCTGTCATGTAGATGTCAAGCAACTCGCTGATTCTGTCGCGCTTTGCCCTTGTTTCGTCTCTCGTAAGATTTACGGCAAAGTCCAAGTCGATATCAACGGACAACCGGGGTAAATTAAACACGGTCAGAGTGATCGCCGTGCCGCCTTTCAGCGCGAGCATCTCCCGCAACTCGCCCGAACCATTCAGAAACCGCAGTATCTCCGCCAGCCTGCTCATCTTTTCAAAAGAGGCCGCTATGAAGCCGAGCCGCCGCGCCTGCTCGTACAATACGACCTTATCATATGTCGGCATCGTAATCCACTCCTTTACTCGTAATTCTCATTAGGTCACGCGGAACCATAAGTCGCCAGCGGCGGTTGTATTCCGGGTTTTCGCGTATCGGTGGTCTGTACAGATATCGCTTGCTCTTGCCGATCCGCGCCTCACAAGCCGTGAAGAAGTCATCGCTCAAATTCCATATACGCCGGAAGTGTTCCAATATATAGCCTGTTTTTTGATACAACACTTGCTTCCCATACGCGGCAAGGTACGCGAGTAGCTTATCTTCCTTGACAGGCGGCATAAGCTCAAGACAGCGCAGCAGTTCCTCCAAGCCCATCACCTTCTCAAAGTCGTTTATGCCGTCAAGAACAGCGCGTTCCGCGTCGGTTACGCGAACACCGTCCGGCCGCGTTATCACGCCGTCTTTTATGCGCGACGCGAGATAGGCATATGTGATGCCCGCGTATCCGAATGACGCGAACGCCGTTTCGGAAGAAACCTCTACTTGGTAGGATACCTGATTGGCGTAGCCGTAATATTCAAAAGCGGCATGGTGGGAAACATAGGACGACGGCGTGATTTTTCCGGCTATACGGAATTTATTCACAGCCGATTCACCCGTCGCCAAATCCACCGCCGTATACAGACCGCGTTTAACGCTTTGTATATATCCTTTTTTCAGATAGTTGCGCGCCAGTGAATCCGCCGTTTTCGGTTTTCCGATTAGCGCGCGTAGTTCAGTCCAAGTAAAGCAACCCATTTTCAACAGTTGCTCGTAATGCTTCATGTTCTTACCGCCCTTGCTCCGGTTTAATATTATCACATTATCCTGTAAAAATCAAGGTGTGTGTTTTGGATATAAACTGTGTTGATTGAACTTCAGCGTTTTCCAAGTGATTGGAGGTGAGAGAGTGGATTCCGGCATAAAGCCGGAATGACGGCAAAAACCAGGCAAAAAGCAGGCGCGAAAAAGGCGCGAAAAAGGCGCAAAAAAAATTTGCGACTTTCCGCGACGTGTGATAATCTTTGATCATTATAGATAGCACCCTGGAGTGGCCCTTGCAAGGGGGGTCAAGAATAAGGAAGCGGGTATTTCTTGAGGCATTTCTTGAGAATTTGTTAAAACAAATATCGGATTATTTGAATAATTTAGCGTGTATAGCCAGATCGCCGCTGAGGTGATATAATAGGGCGATGAAAGCGGACGAGCGGAAGGATTCCTCCGGGGGCGACGGGCGGTCAGGTTTGGGGCGGGCAGTTTTTTGCCTGATTTTTTGCGGCGCGTTTTTCGTGGCACAAGCGCTTCAGGCGTCGCCCGCCGCCGGGTTGGCGGATCGGCCCGTGTCTGAGCTGGCGGCTCAGACAGCGCCTGAGTTGGCGCCGGCCCGGCAGGTCGAGGGCCTGAGCCTGGTATTTGCCGATGGGCAAAGCGCCGGCAGATTGCTGGATGGCAATGCATCGACCAAGCTGACCCTGGCGGCGGGAGCGACGCTCAGGCTGACGGCGCCGGCGGGGCAGGCGATGGCGGGGCTTTATCTGATTTGGGATCGCCCGGTGGAGCCTTGGCGGCTGACGACTGAGAGCGGCAGGCAGATTTGGGGCAACCACGGTTATCTCCATGAGTACGCCGAGATCCCCGGCGGGGCGGCCTGGGCGGAGATTCAGGCGCCGGCGGCGGGCGGGGTTCTTTGCGATATTTACGCGTTTGGCGCCGGGAGTCTGCCGGACTGGGTGCAGGTTTGGCGGCCGCCTCATCGGCGGGCGGATATATTGCTGCTGCCGACCCACAGCGACGACGAGCATTTATTTTTTGGCGGGACGATGCCTTATTACGCCGGTGAGTTGGGCAGAAAGGTGCAGGTGGCTTACCTGACTCACCATTGGGCGGAGCCTTACCGGCCCCATGAGTTGCTGAACGGGCTGTGGACGGTGGGGATTCGGCATTACCCGGTGATAGGTGAGTTCCCGGATTATTATTCGGACAGTTTGGCCCATGCCCGGACATTGTACGATCGGGAGCGGATGGTGGAATACCAGATCGGGCTGCTCCGGCGTTTTCGGCCTTTGGTGGTGATTGGTCATGATATCAACGGGGAGTATGGGCACGGCGTCCACAGGCTGAATACGGATACTTTGCGGCAGGCGCTGGAGATGAGCGGCGATCCGGCGGCGGCGCCTGATTTGGCCAGACGTTATGGGGTTTGGGATGTGCCCAAGACGTATTTGCACCTTTATCCGGAAAATAATATGCTGATGGATTGGGATCGGCCGCTGGCCCGTTTTGACGGCGCCACCGCCTTTGAGATGGCGGAGAAGGGTTTTGCCTGCCATGTCTCGCAGGGGAGATGGTTTTCTGTCCGGCGGGCGGGTGTGCATGACTGCCGCAGTTTTGGGCTGTATCGCAGCGATCGGGGGCCGGATCTCAACGGTGGGGATTTTATGGAGGGGCTGGCGCCTTATGCCGACGGCGGGACGGTCAGGAGCGTGACGCTGCCGCGATATGGCTCGACCAGATATGGTCTGGATATGGTCTGGTCGATTTTTTAGCTTCTCCGGCTTCGCAGCTTTTTTCGCCCTGGCAGTGGGGAAGGGAAATAGAAAATGAAGAATCTGACGATCGTGCTGCCCTCGTTAAACCCGGATGAGAAATTGGAGCGCGTGGCCGGCAAGTTGGCGGCGGCGGGATTCCGGGATATCGTGATTATCAATGACGGCAGCGATGAGGCGCATCAGGCGCCCTTTGAGCGGGCAGCGAGGGAGTACGGCTGCCTTGTGCTGAATCATGAGGTGAATAAGGGTAAAGGGCGGGCGCTGAAAACCGGCTTCGCTTTTGTGTTGGCCAACCGCCCGGATACGGGGGGCGTAATCACCGTGGATGGGGATGATCAGCATCAGGTGGAGGATATTTTGGCTTGCGGGCAGGCGCTGACGGCGCCGGGGAGCGGGCTGATCCTGGGGGTCAGGGATTTCAGCGGCCGGGATGTGCCTTGGCGCAGCAGGTTGGGTAATATTATTACCAGCTTTGTGTTTTGGGCCTTTTGCGGGTTGCGGGTATCCGATACCCAGACAGGGCTGCGGGGGATACCGCCGGCTTGGCTACAGGCTTTTTGCCAGGTGCCGGGTGAGCGTTTTGAGTATGAGACCAATATGCTGCTGGTCGCCCGGCGGCGGCGGATCCCGATCCGGGAGGTGCGGATCAGTACGGTTTATTGGAAAAAAAACGCGTCCTCCCATTTCCGGGTGATTCAGGATTCCCTGAAAATTTACGGGGCGATTTTCCGTTTTCTTTTGAGCTCTTTGGCCGCCTCGGCGGTGGATTTGGGTACGTTTACGGTGCTCAACCTGCTGCTGGACGGCAGGCTGTTTTTGGGGCGCCGGCTTTTGATTGCTACGGCGGCGGCCCGGATTGTTTCCGGTCTGTTTAATTATGGCTGCAACCATAAAATAGTCTTTCAAAGCGGTGAGCCGGTGGGCAAAACCTTTGTCCGCTATGGGGTTTTGGCTTTGTCCCAGGCGGCTGTTTCCTACGCCGCCGTGTACGGGCTGGCCGCCTTGCTGCCGGGCGGGCCGCTGGCGGAATTGTGCTTTAAGATTGTCGTTGATTTGCTGCTTTTCCTTTTGAGTTTTCAGATTCAGCGGCGCTGGGTATTTGGCGGCGCGGCCGCCGGGGCGAGTCCAGAGTGAAGGGGATAGGCGCGGAGTGACTGAGACGAGTCCGGAGTGACGAGGATAAGCCGGAGTGACTGAGGCGAGTCCGGAGTGACTAAGGGCTTGTGAAATAATAAATTGTTGGAATTTCGCGCCGCTATTTCGTCGTCAGGCAAGGCGGAGGAAGGAGGCATACCCGGGGCGGTATGGCGACTGACGACAACGCGGCCTGACGGCGAAAGAGCAAGTGAAAAACATCAATTTATTGTTTCACAAGCCCTAAGATAGGCGCGGAAGGACAGATAAAACGGAATTGGCG
Organism: Peptococcaceae bacterium; assembly: GCA_031265035.1. GTDB lineage: Bacteria > Bacillota > Peptococcia > DRI-13 > UBA5745 > JAISDE01. The sequence continues at coordinate 7,555 of JAISDE010000144.1, forward strand.
GAAAGGAGAGAGGGGATATGGCGGTAACCAGGCTGGAGACGGCCGGCGGCAGGAGGCGAGTCAGCGATCGCGCCTGGTATAAAGCCCTGATTAGCTTTGTGACCTTGCTGCTGGTCATTTGTCTGGCCTTTTTTGGGGCGCTGACCGTGATTAGTTATGGGCCTTCGCCGGCGGCCAGGGATTTGTTTGTGGTCTCCGTGATGGAGACCAGCGCCGCCAAATTTTTGGCTCATTTATATTTTTCTTCGGAGGAGGTGGAAAATATTATCGCCGGCAATGAGGTGGCGGAGTTGGAGGAAACCAGCGACAGCAGCCTGATTCAGGTGCCGGTGGAGCGGACGGACAAGAGCGCTATTGTGGTTGAGGAAGTGCGGGGCAACACTTTCAAGGGCAAAATGATGATTGTGATGGATCCCGGCCGCCTGATGGTGGGTATTGCCCACGACGCGTTCGTCAGGGGGGTGCGGGGCAAAACCGTGGCGGAAATCATTGAGCGCCACGGCGGCAGCGGCGGTGTCAACGCCGGCGGTTTTGTGGACGAGGGCGGCAAGGGCGACGGCAGCCAGCCTTTGGGCATCGTGGTTAGCGAGGGAAAACTCAGGTGGGGCAGCCTGGGCGCCACGTATGATATTATCGGCTTTGACCAGGAGGACAAGCTGGTGATCGGCAAGATGACCGGCAAAGAGGCGATGGATCGGGGCGTGCGGGACGCGGTGAGTTTTGGGCCGATGCTGGTGGTCAATGGGGAACCTTTGGAGGTGAAGGGTTTTGGCAGTGGCCTCAATCCTCGGACAGCTATCGGGCAGCGGGCCGACGGCGCTGTTTTGCTTTTGGTGTTGGATGGCCGGCAGCCCAATAGCCTGGGCGCCAGCATGAGCGACGTAATCGATTTGATGGTGAGGTATGAGGCGGTAAACGCGGCGAATCTGGATGGCGGCGGCTCTACGGTGATGTATCAGGAGGGGGAGCTGATCAATGTGTGCTGCTCCTTGTACGGGCCGCGGGATATCCCTACGGCTATAGTGGTGCGAGGCCCGGCGGACGGGGCGCCGTCAGGCGGAGAGAGCGGTAATGATGGATAATGCCGAGTGGGAGGCCGCCAAGCGGAGAGCGGCGACGGAAAAGCTGAACGCGCTAAAAACGGCGGTGGCGGATATAGCCGCTTTGGCGGACGGGCAGGCGGACGGGTCGGCGGACGAGTCGGCGAGCGGGCCGGTGGACGGGCCGGCGGACGGGTTGGCGTATGGGCCGACGGACGGGCCGGCCAAAGAGTTGGCGGCGGGGCCAGCCAAAGGGCCGGCGGTTGAGACGGCGGCGGGCGCCGTTTTTGCCTGGCGGGACGACGGGCCGCCGGGGATGGCAAGCGACCGGCGGATTGAGGACAAGATAGAAAAACTCATGGCCAGGGAACGCCGGGAGGAGCGGGCCTTGATCGACCAAAAGCGGGGCGGCTGGGATTTTTGGCAGGTATACGGCCTGATTCTGGCCCTGTTTTTGGTGGGCATCGGCGCCGGCTTGGGTTATCTGTGGCGAACGCTGACAGAATATGAGGAAAGTATGCCGGAGTACGTATTAAGCCAGTATCTGCCTCCGGTCATCCAAGGCGGCCTGCCCCGCCTCTTTGCCCATGAGGCGTCGCTGCCCACGGCCTATGAGAACGCCCAGGCCAAGGACAGGTTTATCCGGGAACTGCTGCAAGAGGGGGAGCTGGCCTATTACCGGTCGCCGGCGGAGTCCGGGGACGGCCGGGAGGTTTATATTTTTCGGGCGGGTAGGCAAGTCATGGCGGCGGTGCGCCTGCGTAAAATACCCCAGGGCCGTTTTGGCAGGTGGGAGGCGGAGGCGGTGGAATTGCGCCTGCCGATTTACGGCGAGCTGCGATTGCTGGCGCCGGACGACGCCGAGATCACTGTCAATGGTTATCCTTTGCCGGCGGACACGGAGGTGGCGGCGGGATTGCCTTATCCGGAATTGGAGAATTTGCCGTTGGGTATAGTCGAGCTGCCTACCCAAAAGGAATATTTGCTGACAGGGCTTTATTACCGACCGGAAATTGCCGCCGAGGGCTTTGCCGGCAATTCTTTGACAGTGGCCTGGGACGGGGAGGACGAGCATAAGGCGGCGATCTTGCCCGCCGCGTCGGAGGATGAGTGGCCGGCCTGGCAGGAAATGGTTTTGGAGGACGCGCGGATTTATTCCTTTTATCTTTCCCGGGACGCGCAATTCAGCCAGTTGGCGGCGCGGCTGATCCGGGAGGCGAAGATTTATGATGAGATTCGGACAATGGAGACGATTTTTTATACCGATCACACAGAAGTAAAATTTACGGACGGGACGGCCGGCAATTTCCGCCTGTATGGCCCGGATTGCCTGGCGGCGGACGTGGAGTACCGCTATCTGGTCTATCGGGGCAGCCAGCGGGAATATGAATTTGATACCAAGGCCACATTTTTTTACTTGAAGATCGGCGATGTGTGGCGGATCGGCAGTATTATTTTACGATAAATGGCGGCGATACGATAAACGGCGCGATACGATAAACGGCGGCGAGAGGGCAAGCGAGAGGCGCGAGTGAAAAGCATCAATTTATTGGCGCGCGGGTTCTAAGGACTTGGCGCGCGGGTCATAAACCGCGGGGGATAGAAATAGAAAAAACAGACCGGCGCTTTGGGGCCGGGGAGAGAGAGGGGTTAGTATGGCTAATTCATCGGTTAGAGCCGGCGGCGAAAGCAACCGCGGGCCGTTGGGCCGCGTCAGAAAAGAGAAAGCGGCCAAAGAGGCTAGGGATTGGAGCAGACAAGGCGGCGGGGATAAGCCCAGCGAGGAAATGATCCCGGAGTATTTTTCCGATAAACAGGATAAATACCCCCGGCGGGGGCGGCAGGGGAAAGCCAGAGCCGGCCAGGAGCGATCGGCTCACAATGAGGCGTCGTCCAGGGGAGAGACGCCGGGCCGCAAGGAGGGGCCGGCGGCTTTCAACGCCCACGCGCTGGATTTGGACGCTCAGGCGGTAATTCCTGATCGGCCCAGCATTGATTTAAATTATACAGATTTCACCAGAGAGTCCTATGAGCCGGCGCCGGGGGCGAGCCGTTCCCATCCCAGGAAAAAGAAGACGGTGCCTTTTGAGTTGTCGGAAACCCCGCGGACGCAATCGGAATTTTGGGAGGGCCGCGGGACAAGCCGGCGGCGGTCGGGGGCGGAAGGCCCGGCCGGTTTTGACGGCCCCGGTAATCAGGCGACGGAAGACAGGGAGCAGGGCCGAAGGGGCGGCCAAAACGAGGAGCGCCGGCAGGGCCAGGCGGCGCAGAGCCAGACAGCCAGGCAAGGGGGCAAAGCGGCTGACGGCGCCGGCGCGGCGGCGGGCAGGCAAAGCGACAGACGGGGCGGGCCGGGGGGCGGCCAGCAGCGGGATGAGGCGATGGGCCGGCCAGGCGGCGGGCAGCGGGTCGAGGCGGTGGGCCGGACAGGCGGCGGCCAGCGAGCCGAGGCGGCGGCCCGCCCGGGGGGCGGCCAGCAGCGAGCCGAGGCGGCGGCCCGGCCAGGCGGCGGTCAGCGGGTCGAGGCGCCGCGGCAAAGCGGCGGCAGAAATCTTCGGGGTGAGGCCGACAGCGGTCGGGGAGAGCAAGGGGGCCAGACCCCACAGGCGACCAACGGCGCCGTAATAGAGCGAAAAACTGCCTTTGCCAAAGAGCAAAATGGCGATATTGCCAAAGAGCAAAGCGACGGTTTGACCAAAGAGCGTAAAGGCGGTTTTTTGTTTCGCCGGCAGTCGGGGGAAAAGAAAGTGGCGGGCGGCGCCGGCGGCGCCGCCAGGCCGGAGGAAAATCAGGATCCGGGCAGCCAATCCCTGATTCGGCCATATTGGCTGAAAAAATGACGGATTGAGTGCCGGGATAAGGACTTGCCTGGCATGACGGCTGGATTATGTCGCTGGCGAGTTTGGGCAGAAGGAGTTTGGGCAGATGGCGGAACCATCCCTGGGGGTGTTGGAGCGAGGCAGTTCCCCGGCTAAAACAATTTTTTACTTGGCGTGGCCGACTGTGTTGGAACAGCTCTTGCAGACAATGGTGGGCTATGTGGATACGGCGATGGTGGGTTCCTTGGGCGCTGAGGCCACAGCCGCCGTGGCCGTGATCAATCCCCTGCTCTGGTTGACCCAAGGGGGGATGAACGCCGCCGCCGCCGGATTTGGGATACAGGTGGCCCGGCATGTGGGCGTCGGCAATCTGGCGCTGGCTAGGCGGATCGTCCGGCAGGGCCTGCTGGTGGTGGTGATTGGCGGCCTGATTTTAACGGGGTTGCTGGAGTTTCTGGCGGGCTGGCTGCCGGCGCTTTTGGGCGCCGCGCCCCGGATCGCTGTCCGCTCCACCAACTATTTGCGCATCGTGACCAGCGCTTATTTACTGCATTTCTCCATGATCATGTGCGGCAATATCCTGCGTAGCACCGGCGATACCCAGACGCCGCTGCGGGTCAATATTTTTGTGAATCTCCTGAATGTGGGGGGGAATTTTCTGCTGATTTTCCCCACCCGAACGGTTGTCGTGTTGGGCGCCAGCTGGCGAGTCTGGGGGGCCGGTTGGGGCGTGGAAGGGGCGGCTGTGGCCACCGCCCTGTCGCTGTCGGTCGCCGGTTTGTTTTTGTTCGCCTCCTTGTTTCGAAAAAAGGGCGGGATTTTGGATCCCCGGCAGCGGGGCAGCTACAAGGCGGACGGCGGGATTTTGCGGACGGCCTGGATTTTGGGGCTGCCGATGGCGCTGGAGCGGATGAGCCTGTCTTTTGGGCAGCTGATGGTGGTTCGGGTGGTGGCCGGCCTGGGCACCTTGCCCTTGGCCGCTTATTATCTGAGCATTACGGCGGAATCCATCTCTTATCTGCCGGGTTATGGCCTGGGCATGGCGGCCACCACGCTGATCGGGCAATCCCTGGGCGCGGGGAAACGGGATTTGGCGAGGGTGTATGCCCGGCTGTGCAATATTTTTTGCGTGATCATGATGAGCGGGGCCGGGGTGATGCTGTTTATCTTTTCCGGCCAGCTGATCAGCCTGTTTACCCCCGACCAGGGGGTTGTGGAGCTGGGCCGGGTAGGCCTGCGCATCATGGCTTTTTCCGAGCCGTTTTTTGGCCTGTCCATTGTGAACACAGGCATATTGCGGGGGGCCGGGGAAACGAAAAAGCCGTTTTTGATTACCCTGACCGGGATGTGGTGCCTGCGAATGGGGAGTATGTATCTCCTGTGCTATCGGCTCGCGTTGGGGATATATGGCGCCTGGGTCGCTATGGCCCTGGATTTGCTGTATCGGGGCCTGGTGACCTGGTGGTTGTACATGCGAGGCAAGTGGCTCTATTATTGGGATAATGCCGAGAGCATTTGAGAGCGATTAGCGGCGATTCGCGGAGAGTGTTTGAGAGCGATTCGCGGAGAGCGTTTGAGGCGAAAATAAATTTGGCAAGTTCGCCGCCGCGTTATATAATGTGATAGTATACGTTATGAAAATACGTTACAAAAAATACATTATGAAAAGGGGTGTTTCCCATGACAAAAATCGTTCTGGTCGGGGCCAATCACGCCGGTACAGCGGCAGCCAACACAATTTTGGATCAGTACCCGGGCAATGAGTTGGTAATTTTTGATCGCAACAGTAATATCAGTTATCTGGGCTGTGGGACGGCTTTGTGGATAGGAGGGCAGATCGATAGCCCGGACGGGCTGTTTTACAGCTCAAAAGAGAAATTGCAGGCGAAAAAGGCGACCGTATACATGGAGACCGAGGTGACGAGAATTGATTTCGCCGCCCGCATGGTCTATGGGCGGGCCAAGGACGGCAAGGAGCTGACGGAGACTTATGATAAGCTGATTTTGGCCAATGGCTCGCTGCCCATCGTGCCGCCGATCCCCGGCGCGGATCTGGCGGGGGTGCAGTCCGTCAAGCTGTACCAGGACGCCCAAAAGCTCAACGCCGTCCTTGACAGCCCCGGCGTTCAGGCAGTGGCGGTGATCGGCGCCGGCTATATCGGGGTGGAGCTGGCCGAGGCGATAAAGCGCCGGGGCAAAAAGGCGGTTATGTTTGAGCTGTTTGAGACCTGCCTCTCCAATTATTATGATCCCTGGTTTACGGCGGATATGGATAAGGTGTTGGCCGACAATGGCGTCGAGCTTCATTTTGGGGAAAAGGTGCTGTCCCTGGAGGGCGCCCAAAAGGTCGAGGCGGTGGTGACCGACAAGGGGCGCTGTCCCGTGGACGGCGTGATCATGTCCATTGGCTTCCGGCCCAATAATTCACTGGGCAAGGACGACCTGAAGCTGTTCGCCAATGGGGCGTATCAGGTGAATACCCGGCAGGAGACCAGCCTGCCCGGCGTCTACGCCATCGGTGATTGCGCCACGGTGCTGAACAACGCCACGGAGCAGCCCGGCTATATAGCGCTGGCGACCAACGCCGTCCGCAGCGGTATTGTGGCCGCGCACAACGCTTGCGGGACACCGCTGGATTCCGCCGGGGTGCAAGGCTCCAACGGTATCAGCATTTTCGGTTACAACATGGTCTCCACGGGCCTGAACCTGGCGGCGGCGGCGAAAGCTGGCTATACGCCGGCCTACACGGAATACGAGGATTTGCAAAAGCCCGCCTTTATGAAGGACAATCATCCGGTCAAGCTGCGGATTGTCTACGACAGCAAAACCCGCCGGCTCCTGGGCGCGCAGATGGCTTCTTGGGAAAATATGTCCATGGGTATCCATATGTTTTCCCTGGCCATAGCCGAAAAGCTCACCGTGGATAAGCTGAAGCTGCTGGATATTTTCTTCCTGCCCCATTTCAATCAGCCCTACAATTACATCACGATGGCGGCCCTGGGCGCGAAATGAGCCCGTTCAACGCGAACGCGATCACGCGGGTTGAGATACGGGATTTTCTTGTGTTCAAGGGTGAGTTCGCGGCGGACTTCTGCCCCGGCGTCAACGTGCTGATCGGCGGTAACGGCAGCGGTAAGACGACACTGATGAAGGTGATGTACGCGGCGTGTCAGTTCAGCGGCGGCGGCGATAAGACATGGGATAAGAAAAGTGGCGTTTATGATCGCGGCGATGACTTCAGCCGGGTATTTTCCAACCACTTCATCGCGAAACCGGGGGAATATTCGGCTAAGGTAGTCGTCGCGGGAAAAGAGTTGCGTACGGCTTCGGACGGGCATCGTTTTCGCGGCCTTGGCGGCGGTTACCCTAAGGTAAATACGCTGTTTATTCCTGTGACAAATGTTCTCGCTCACGCGGAGGGTATGCTTGAGCTTAACTCCAAGTACAAAATACCCTTCGACCAGACTGAGATAGATATGCTCGTCAATATTGGTTTGCCCGACGCGCGGGAAGTGAGTCCTTTAAGTAAATTGCTCTTGAAAAAGATAGGTGGGATTATTTACGGTGAGGTTGTAAATCTTGATGGGGTGTTCTACGTCAAGAAATCGGACGACGAGCTTATTGAGGCCGCTTTGGACGCGGACGGATATAACAAGTTCGGTTTGCTGTGGAAATTGCTTCGCAATGGCCTGCTTGAGCCGGGGAGTGTTCTGTTTTGGGATGAGCCGGAAGCTAGCGTTAATCCGGAACTTATCCCAACGCTCGTTGACATTTTGCTTGAGTTGCGGCGCGGTGGGGTACAGATTTTCGTCGCGACGCACAGCTACGATGTCGCTCGGTGGTTTGAGCTCAGCGTTAAGCCGGGAGACGCGCTCCGTTACCTCAATTTGCGTAAGACCGCCAGCGTGATTGCCGCCGACGCGGCGGACGATTATGTGTCGCTTACTAATTGCTTGATTGAGGACGCGGGCGATATGCTATTACGGCGCGTTACGGAAGCCGTTAATGCTGCTTCTTGTTATAAATCCGCCGCCGGAACTGCAAGCGCGTGATCGCGAGCGGATTATCAAGCGTATTCGCGGCTATATACCGGGCGGAATGACGGCGGAGCGGTATCCGAGAATGACCCCGATATTTTTCGATATGCTGATTGCCGCCGAGGTTAGTGAGAATTACGGATTCAGCGTAACTGTACCGGCATCGTAATAATATGAAATCTAAAGCAGCCTGAAATTCGTTGATAATAAACGATTTTCAGGCTGTTTGGCGTCGCGGCGATCAGACACCGACTATAAAAAAGCGTACATTCTTATAGTCGCGCCTACAATTTTTTCCCTCGCGGGCGGTACGCGCGAAATGCCTTGCGCTGCGCCAATCGCGATATTTTGTCAGGCAGCGCGCAAAACAGCATTGTGACGCTTGTGTGAAGCGCTTGTTAAAATTTTCTTAAAAATGCTTGAAATAATGGTAAATACGCGATATTATACACTTAACTTCCCGACTATAGAAATGTACACATTTTTATAGTGACCGCGATATAGCACAGGGCCGCGCTAAGGACTTGCGCGATAATAAGTTGTGAAATCTCGTGCGGAAATTTTGCCGTCAGACAAGGCGGAGGAAGGAGGCATACCCGGGGCGGTATGGCGGCATGGCGACTGACGACAACGCGGTCTGACGGCAAAAGGGCAAGCGAGAAGCGCAAGTTGTTGTCGCGCGGGTTCTAAGGCCGGGAGACGGCGGCAGAACCGAAATCAGCGAAAAGGGGGGTAATACGTTAAGAACTTGTCGGAGCAATGAAAAAAGAAAGGTAGGGCGCTAAATGAGAAAGGCGAAACGGATTTTGTCCCCGATACTGGCGGTATTATTTTTGCTCTCACTGCTTCCTGTCTCCCTGCTGGGGGCGACTGAGAAGGTGGAGGCGCAGTTTGACCAGGAATATGACGCGGTTTACACTTTTTCCGAAGGCATAGCGCTGGTGGAAAATGGCGGCCTTTATGGCTACGTGGACAGTAGCGGCGTGAGCGTTACGCAGTTAATCTACGCTGGTGGCGGCCAATTTTCCGGGGGCTTTGGCAGTCTCCAGTGGAATGGAAAATGGGGCTATGTGAACAGCAATGGCGTTGCCGTTACGGCTTTCGTCTATGACGAGGCCGGCCCATTTTCCGAGGACTTGGCCAATGTAAAATCAGCCGGTGAATGGGGCTATATCGACCAATATGGCAATGTGACGATATCTTTTGCATATGATACAGCGGATCCTTTTATTGATGATCTGGCAAGGGTGAGTAAGGAAAACAAATATGGTTTTATCACCAATAAGGAATTTGTGGTGATTCCCTTGGTATATGACGGCGCGAGCCTTTTTTCTCCTGTGAGTGAGCTGGCTTGGGTCTGGCAGGACAACAAGATGGGCCTTATTGACAAGTCGGGGGAATTTGTGATACCTCTCAGTCTTGACTATAAGTATACCTTTTTAGATGCTTTTGCTGGCGACTTGTGGCTGGTACGAGATAATTATGACGGCCAATATGGGTTTATCAATAAAACGGGCGCTGAAGTGGGTTTTGGCGCATATGAGTGGATCGGCAATTTATATGGTGGCAAGGCATGGTTCAAAAAAGACGATGGATACGGCATCGTCAGTCTTACTTTCTCAAACACTGCCCGGCTTGCCGACCTGACGGTGAGCAGTGGCGCCCTGTCCCCGGCCTTCGCGCCGGAGGAAACCTCCTATACCGTGAGCGTGCCCAATGCCGTCAGCAGCATAGACCTGACGGCTACGGTCGCCGACTACGCGTCAATAAAGGGCGCCGGGAGCCATAGTTTAAATGTAGGCGAGAACGAGATCAATATTATTGTGACCTCTGAGGATGGGACGGCCAGCGAGACCTATACCGTCATCGTGACCAGGGCCGCCGCCGATACATCATCCGGCGACGACAACAGCGGCAACACCGTCACCACGCCGGCCGGCCAGCCGCCCGTTATTAATCCCGACGGCAGCAGCACGTTGCCCGGCGGCGGCACGGTAGCGACCGCGGATGGGGCGAGAATCGCCGTCCCGGCCGGCGCCACCATTGACAAGGACGGCAATGTCGCCATCCCGGCGGACAAGGAGGCCAAAGGCGCCTTGTCCGAGGGTGTCTCCGCTACCTTCCCCGGTGGCTCCATTATAAATAATGAGGGTCTCGTCATCGTAGGGACAGGAGTCGCCGGCAGTGGCGCCAAGGCCGAGGTAGCCCTCTCCGGCGGCGCCGCCATCGCGGCCCCGGCGGGCAGCGTCATCGGCGACGGGGCCATCCGCCTGCCCCTGGACGGGTCGGCGGGCAAAATCACTTACTTAGAGGCCGACGGGACTGTCGGCGAGATTGAGATTCAGCCGGGCTACGCTGTTGAGATAGTGAGCCCCGACTTGCCCGGGACGTCCGGGCTGGAGATATTCTTCAATAGCCCCGCTATCCGCTTCGATATCGGGCAGACCGGGTATCAGGCCAAGGGTGAGGCGAAAGAGGCCCAGTCCCCCGCCTTTATTGAGAATGGGCGCACCTACTTGGGCGTCAGGGACATCGGGAACGCCCTGGGCGGCGAGATCGCCTGGGATCGGGCGAGTAACACCGCCAGTCTGAGCAAGAATGGCATAACGGTGTTAGCGACGGTAGGCCAAGGCTACATCCGGGTCATTGGCAAGGACGGGGTAGAGCGGCGCGAGCCGATCGATACCCCGGCCCTGAACCGCGACGGTCGGGTATACCTACCCAGTCGAGCAATTTTAGGGGCCTTTGGCTACAGCGTGGCTTGGGACGGGGCCAGCCGCTCTGTCAGCGTGACCCGCTGAAAACTGAAACCGGGGAGAAAAGCTGTATATAAACATCGCTAAACACCGCGCCCGGCAAGGCCCCAAGCCTTGCCGGGCTTTTTTCCCCTGCCGGAGCTGCCCCGGTGTCTCGCGAAGCTTGCGCGGGGCGCTCGCGTATCTCTCACGACGTTAAAAAATATGCCGAAGCCGTTACAAGAGAATTTTCACCGTCTTCTATCATGCTGTTCGGTTCATACGCGAATGGCAATGCCCATGATGAAAGCGATATAGATGTGGCGGTGATTTTTGACGGCTTTACAGGGAATTGGCTTGACGTCGCCGCTC
>JAISDE010000151.1 GCA_031265035.1 Peptococcaceae bacterium
CAGGGGCGGGAAGGAAAGCACCAGCTCGGACAGGCGCATCATCACCTCGTCCGCCCCGCCGCCCAGATAGCCGGCGACGCCGCCGTAAACGCTGCCAAAGGCCAGGGAAACTACCACAATCAACACGCCGGTCAGCACGGAGACCCGGCTGCCGGCCACGATGCGGCTGAAAATATCCCGCCCGAAGCCGTCGGCGCCAAACCAATAAGCCTGGCCCGGCGCCGTAAAGCGAGCCTCAAAATGCTGCTCCAGGGGATCCCTCAGGGGCAAGAGCGGCGACAAAAGAGCGACCAAAACCCAGAGGGCGAAAATAACGACCCCGGCGGTAAAAAGCGGATTATTTCTCATCAGGCGGCGAATACTGGCCAGCATCGGTAAACCCCCGCGAAAATTTCAATAGCGTAAATGGCGCTCAACAGTTCAACAGCTCAACAACTCAAATGGCTCAAATGGCGCTTCATAGCGCTCAATAGCGCACCCGCGGATCGATCACGGCGTAGAGGACGTCGATCACCAAATTGATCCCGGCGTAGACCGCCGCGATCAGCAGCGCCACGCCGGTGATCGCGGGAAAATCCAGCCCCGTGGCGGACAGGTAAGCGTACTGCCCCACACCGGGCCAATTGAAAATCTTCTCCACCAAAATCACCCCGCCCAGCAAATTGCAAAAGCCCATGCCGATCACGGTGAGCACGGGCACCGCGGCGTTGATCATGGCGTGACCACCCACTATCGCCGGCCGGGCCAGCCCCTTGGAGCGGGCGGTGCGGATAAAGTCCATGGACATCACCTCCATCAGGCTGGAGCGGGTAGTGCGGGTGATCAGCCCCATGCTGAACATACCCAGCACCAGGCCAGGCAGGATCAAATGTCGGGCGGCGTCGGCGAAAGCCGCCCAGTTGCCGGCCAGCAAAGCGTCCAACAGCATAAAATTGGTCGGCCCGCCGATAAAATTCAATCGCGCGCTGATGCGGCCGGGGCCGGGCAGCCAATGGAGCAAATGATAAAAAACATACAAAAAGACCAGGCCCAGCCAAAAGCTGGGCACCGAGACACCGCTGACGGATATGCCCCGCAGCGCCTGATCGATAAGGGTATTGGGCCGGGTGGCCGAGATCACGCCAAAAAGCACGCCCAAGACCGTGGCGATCAACATGCCCGCCGCCGCCAACTCGACAGTCGGCGGGAAGCAAGCGGCCAGATCCCTGAGCACCGGCTGCCCGGTGCGGATGGAAACGCCCAAATCGCCCCGTAACAAGCCGGCCAGGTAGAGTAAATATTGGGTGGGCAAAGGCTTGTCCAGGCCCCAGCGAGCCTCAAAAGCCGCCACTATGGCGGGGTTGCCGGCCGCCTGCGGCCCCAGGTAGGCCACCGCCGGGTTGGCGGGCACCAGCCGGATGATGAGGAAGACAGTGAGAGACACGCCGACCAGCAGGAGCGCCAAAAAGAAAAACCGGCGCGCCAAATATCTCAGCATCGACATACCTTCCCCTCCCTTCCTCATCTATCCGGCGGCGCTCATCGCCTCACCGCTCTGCCGCCTGTATGGCCTTTCCGGCCTGCCCGGCGGCGCTCATCGCCCCCTCATTAAAATCAACCTCAAAATCAACCTCGGGACAACGTATTCAAAAACAGATGATAGCTATCATTGCTGTCCACCGAGCCAATATTGCTCCGATAGGCCACGATACGGGGATGCTGGCAAAGATCCAGCCACGGCCCGCCATCCGCCACCAACTCCTGCAATTCCCGGGCGTAAATCACCCGTTGAGCGTTGTCCAACTCGCTGGCGACCAGGCCCGTCAACTCGGCGATCCGGGGACTCATATCCGCTGTCCAGTTGACATACCGCCCGCATTTTTGCTCCGGCATAAACGCCAGCTGATTGTTCAGCTCATTGTAATCCGGCGTCCACAGCCACAAAGCGAAGCCCTGCTTGCCCTCCACATACTTTTGCACCGCGATATTGGATTCCAGCACGGCAATCGTCGCGTTGACGCCGATTTGCGCCAAATCATTGACCACCAGCTGGGCCAGATCCGTCAGCTTGGTGCCGGCGGCCTCATAATCCCCCACCTCCAGGGTAATGTCAAAGCCGTCGGGATAACCGGCCCGCGCCAGCAGCTCTTTGGCCTTTTCCAGATCGGTGTAATCCTCGGGCCGTTCCCCGTAATAGCCCACAAAACTGCTCTGCACCATGGAATACGGCGTAAACGCGCCCTCGCCGGCCAGGGCATGGATGTTTTTATAATTGATGGCGTAAGCGATGGCCCGACGCACGTCCGGGTTGGCTATGGGGCCGGCGTACTCGGCGTCTTGATTCATCAGCAAATAGGTGATGGTATTGGTGGGCACGTTCTCCACCGTGATATCGGCGCTGCCCGCCAGCTGAGGCAGCTGCTGGGGCGTCATGTTGAGGGCCACGTCCAAATCGCCGTTTTGCAGCATCATCAAGGCGGCGTTGGCGTCGCTCATATTGCGCACGATCACCCGCTCGGCGGCGGCCGGCGCGCCCCAATAGTTGGGGTTGCGCCGCAGCGTAATCTCCAAGCTGGGCGTGAAAGACTCCACGATAAAGGGGCCGCTGCCCACCGGGTTGGCGGTGATATACGCCTCGGCGGTATCGTCGCTGACGGCGGCCTCCGTGTCCAGCCCGCCGTTGGCGGCCACCACGACGCTGTCCAGCACGGCGAAGGTCTGCACCGTCAGCTTGGTGGTAAAAGAACTGTCCGGCGCGTTAAGCTTGATGACCACCGTATAATCATCCGGCGTCTCCACCGACTCCACCCCCTCCAGGTGAATGGAGCTGTTGGTTTGCAGATGCTTCATGCGGTCAAAGCTGAACTTTACGTCTTTGGAGGTCAGCTTGTTGCCGGAGGCGAACACCGCGTCCTGCCTGAGTTTAAAGGTGTAGGTCACATTGTCCTCCGCCACCGCGTAGCTCTCAGCCAGGCAAGGCTGAGGCCCGTCCGCGCCGGGGGCCAGCTTGAGCAGGTTGTCATAGATCATGGGGATGATCAGGGAACAATAATACTCGTAAGAATGTCCCGGATCCAAAGTGGTGACATCGAAGCCCAGGCCCACCAGGATCGGCCCGTCCTCGGCCGCCGCCGGGGCGGCGGCAGGCTCGTTGCCCCCGGCCGGTGTCCCCCCGGCCTCCGTCCCACCGGCGGCGGGTGTCCCCCCGCCCGCGGGAGTGCCGCCCCCCGCCGGCGTTCCGCCGCAGGCGGCCAGCAACAGCAGGCAAAGCAGTAACGCCAGCGCCCGCGCGCCTTTTCTCATGTGACCCATGTGAATAATTTGACTGGTTTCTCTCATTTGACTCATTCCTCTCTTTCCTCTTCTTTGCTTTGCTTTTCTTTCCTCTTCTTTCCTTTCTTTCTCTCTTTCCTTACCTTTCATTCTTCCGCCTTATACCGGCGCCCGATCCTCAAGCACCACGGTAAGGATCTCCGCCGTCTCAGCGGTCTCGTTATAGCCTACATGATCCGTGCCGGTGGGGATGTACACAATATCCCCCGCCGACAGGCTGACCCGCTCGCCGCCGATATCCATCACCACGGCGCCCCGGACGATAAAGTCGTACTCCGCCTGATGATTTCCCGCCCCCTCCTTGGGGCTGCGGGAACCCGGCGCCACAACCACCCGGATAATCTGCGCCTCCCGGCTGGGGCCGGCGGTAAAAAGCCTGTCAAACCATACCCCGCCCACCGCCGGTTCCGCCGCCTTTTTGCGAATAATCTCCATAACTATACTTCCTTTCCGTCCCAAAAACTTTCCGTCCCAAAAATCAACGATACAGCACCACATAGCGCTACTAAATACTTTTCCGCCGGCGTCGGCCTCCAGCCGTCAGCCGCCGGCGAAATGACAGGCGACAAAATGGCCGGGCGCCCGCTCCCGAAAAACCGGCGCGCTTTGCCGGCAAATCGCCGCCGCGCTGGGGCAGCGGGGATGAAAACGGCAACCCTCAGGGGGCCGGGCCGGATCCGGCACCTCCCCCCGCAAAGCCAACCGCTGACCTTGCTTCTCCGCCTCCACCTGGGGTATGGCGGAGATCAAAACCGCCGTATAAGGATGGGCCGGCCGGCGGTAAAGCTCATCGCCCTCGGCCAGCTCCACCAGCTTGCCGCAATACATCACGCCGATCCTGTCACTGACATAATTGACCACGCTCAAATTATGAGAAATAAAAAGGTAGGTCAGCCGATATTCCCGCTGCAACTCCGCCAAAAGATTCAATACCTGGGCCTGGATAGAGACATCCAGGGCGGAGACCGGCTCGTCGCATACCAATAGCTTTGGGTTTAGCAGCAACGCCCTGGCGATCCCCACCCGCTGCTTTTGCCCGCCGGACAACTCATGGGGATAGCGGCTGAAATAATGCTCGCTCAACCCTACCGTAGCCATAATCTCCAGCGCCTGCCGCCGACGGGAAGCGACATCCCCGATTTTATGGATGAGCAGCGGCTCCAGCAATATCCCGCCCACAGTCTGGCGGGGATTCAGGCAACCGGAAGGATC
>JAISDE010000194.1 GCA_031265035.1 Peptococcaceae bacterium
GAGCCGGGGCCTGAGCCGGGGCCTGAGCCGGGGCCTGAGCCGAGACCGCCGGGGTCGCCTGAGCCGCCTGAGCCGCCGGGGCCGCCGGGGCCTGAGCCAGTGCAGCCAGTGCAGCCGGGGCCTGAGCCGGGGCCGCCGGGGCCGCCGGGGCCTGAGCCTGGGCCGCCGATCCCGGCGGAGTCACCGGGGCCGCCGATCCCGGCGGCTGAGTTTGGGGCGCCTGATTTGCCGGCGTCGCCGCGCTTGCCGGGATCGGGGCCGGCGTCGCCGCGCCCGGCAGGCTCTGGGCCGGCACGGCGAGAGGATCCGCCGGCAAGATGAGGTCGCCAGCCCCGTTTGTCTGGCAAAAGCAGGCCAAACGGCGGGAAAACCCCGGGGCCGGGGCCGTTTGGGCCGGCGCGTCGGTCAGCAAGCGCGCTTCCCCGGGGGAGATGGCCCCAAAGTCGCCTTTGGCCCATAAAACGCATTTGCCGCAGGTACGCCGTCCGCCGCAAGGGAAAGAAAAAGGCGCGCCGGCCTGCCGTAGCGCCTCGGCTAGCGGGGTGCCGGGCGCTACTTGAATGACAGTCGGCTGGCCGCCGCCCAAAGGATAAATATTTATCTCGCCCACAGATACTGCCCCCTCATCGCTATCTGACGAAAAAAAGCCGGCGGCCCGGGAGCCTAGCCGGCTTTAGACGATGCCTTAATGACGCCAATATAACAAAAGCGGGATCCCTTGTCAAGCGTAAGAGCGTTGAATGTAAGCGCGCTGTACCATGGCTGGATCATGCGCTGGATCATGCTATATCATGAAGGATTATGAACGATTATGAACGGCCTTGTCCAGCCGCCGGTTTCTAAAATACAAACAGAGATCCGCGGAAACCATCAGCGCGTTTATTACATAAAAAATGAAGACATAGCTTATGCTGCCTGAAACGATTTTGCCTGTCATCCCACAAAGATATCCCAACAAGATAAACACCTCGAAGAAAAGGCTCTTGCCCTTCGCGGTGCGGGATTTCCAGGATTTATAAACTGATAAAGGCCAGGAAAGACCAAAGCAGATTACCATTAGCGCCTCGAATGTCGCGGCCATTTATGATCCTCCAATAAAATAATTTTGGCAAGCGCATGTGAAATAATAAGTCGCGCTGATCCTTAGATTTCGCGCGTTATCAGGCGCGGCACTCATCATAAATCCCGGCGCGCTTGAGCGCGCGGAGCAGTGCCGCCCCAATCTGATCCGGCGTTTCGGCTATCGCCGCGCCCGCGTCCCGCAACGCGGCGATTTTTCCTCGGGCTGTGCCATAACCGCCGGAGATAATAGCCCCGGCATGTCCCATACGCTTGCCTACCGGCGCGCACGCCCCGCCGATGAAGGCCGCCACCGGCTTCCGGGGGTGTTTTTTGATCCACTCCGCGGCCTGCTCCTCCTCAGAGCCGCCGATCTCGCCGATGAGTACGATAGCCTTGGTATCGGGATCCTGATCGAAAAGTTCCAGCGCGTCCGTAAAGCTTGTGCCCCGCATGGAGTCCCCCCCGATACCCACCGCTGTGGACTGGCCGACGCCCAGCGCCGTAAGCTGGCTGATGGCCTCGTACGTCAACGTGCCTGAGCGGGAGACCACGCCCACATGGCCCTTTAGGCAGATGTTCCCCGGCAGGATACCGATCTTGCAAGCGTCGGGCGTAATGATGCCGGGACAGTTTGGCCCGATCAGCCTCATGGGTTTTCCCGAGAGATACCGCTTGACCCGGGCCAACCGCGACGCGGGAATCCCCTCTGTGACGCAGACGCACAGGCGGATGCCCGCCTCTGACGCCTCAAAAATAGCCTCCGCCGCGGCGGCCGGCGGCACAAATATTACGGACGCGTCGGCGCCGACGCGCTCTATGCCTTCTCGCGCGGTATCAAACACCGGTACGCCACAGACGAAGGATCCTGACTTGCCTGGCGTGACACCACCTACAACGCGGCTCCCGTATTCCAGCATGCGTTCTGTATGAAAGGCGCCCTGCCGGCCGGTGATGCCCTGTACCAGGATTTTGGTCCCTTTGTCAATCAGGATACTCACAGACGCTCACCTCCCGCCGCGGTCACCGCTTTTTCCACTGCCTCCCGAAACTCTCGCGCCTGGATGATCGGAAGCCCGGATTCCGAAAGGATTCTCTGGCCTGCAGCGAGATGGGCGCCTTGCAGGCGGACGACGAGCGGAATACTAAGCTCGGTATGCCTAGCCGCCGCCGCGATACCGGCGGCGATCACGTCACATCGCGTGATGCCGCCGAATATGTTGACCAGGATCACTTTGACGCGAGGATCGCTGAGCAGCATTGTAAAGGCGGACGCCACCTTTTCCGCGGTGGCGCTGCCGCCCACGTCCAGAAAATTGGCCGGTCGCGCGCCGAGGCTCCGGATCATGTCCATTGTGGCCATGGCGAGGCCCGCGCCGTTGACCAGGCAGCCGATGCTGCCGTCTAGGGTAATGTAGCTGATGCCCGTCTCCCTCGCGCGAGCCTCGTTGGGATCTTCCTGGGAAGGATCCCGCAGCGCTTCCAACTCAGGATGCAGAAACAACGCGTTATCGTCGAAACTGATCTTGGCGTCCAAGGCCGCGAGCGTATCCTCCCGGATCGCGGCCAAGGGATTGATTTCTACCAGTGAGCAGTCCTTTTCAACGAACAGACGGTACATACCCCGCAAAATAGAGACAAGCCGCCGCTTTCGCTCCGGACTCAACCCGAGGGGGCGGGCGGCCTCATAGCCATGGTATTCACAATACCCTGACTCCGGCGGGATGATAATATGATGAATTAGTTCCGGCCGCTCCCTCGCGAGCGCCTCGATCTCCGTTCCGCCCTCCCCGGAGCAAATGATCTCCGGGCAGGCCAGAGCGTCGTTGAGCGCGACAGCTAGGTAGTATTCGCTTTCGATCCGCTCCCGGGCGGTAACAAGCACCTTTTCAATCGGGTAACCCGCCGGGCCGGATTGCTCTGTCACCAAGCGTTTGCCCAGCAACTCCCCCGCGATTTCCGCCGCGCGGGAGGCGCTCTCGGCTAGCCGGACGCCGCCTGCCTTGCCCCGGCCGCCCGTATGGGCCTGCGCTTTGAGGACACATTGGCCGCCCAGGGCCTGAGCGGCCAATGCCGCCTGCTCAATGGTTCCCGCCAGTTTCTGTCGCGGGATAGGGATACCGTATGCCAAAAGCAACTCCTTGGCCTGGTATTCATGAATCTTCATTAATCTCTCCTACGCGGCAATCTCTCCTACGCGGCAATCTCTCCTATGTGACAATCTCTCCTACGCTGCGGCTTTGGCCACAAGCTGTCTGCCAGCCTCCAGCGCCCGCAGGTTGATTTGCTCCGTACCGGCCGGGACATGGCGGCGGATGGCCTCCTCCAGCGTTTTATCAGGAAAGAGGCGCAGCAGCGAATTGATAGCGCCCGCGGCGACGATATTCGCCGTCATAGGGTTTTTCACGTCTTGGCAGGCGGCGCGCAGTATCGGCAAGCGCGCGTATTTGACATCCACCGCGGGCAATGTCAGCTCTGAGTCGGCCAGAATAAAGCCGCCCGGCCGGACTTGGCCCGCGTACTGATCCAGCGATTGCCGCGTCAGCGCCAGAAGAAAATCAGGCCGCGTGATTTTTGTGAACCAGATATTACCGTTGCTGATGATGGTTTCACCGAGGCAGCTGCCGCCCCGGGCCTCCGGACCGTATGACTGAGACTGCGCCGCTTTTTTGCCGTTGAGCAAGGCGGCTTCCGCGAAAATGATGCTGGTCAGGATCACCCCCTGCCCGCCGGAGCCGGCAAAGCAAAGCTCATAACGACCGTTAATACCGTTAATATCGCTAACACCATTAATATCGCTAATACCATTAATATCGCTAATACCATTAATATCGCTAACACCATTAATATCGCTAACACCATTAATACCGTTAATCATGAATAAACGCGCTCCTTTCCTGCTCGGTCTCGCAACCGTCGATAATACGCTGATATTGCTCGATAAACTCGGGATAATCGTTTTGCTGGAGGATGCCTACAGGGAATTTTCCCTGCCGCTCCTCCGGGGAAAGAGCGTCGTAGCGCGCTCTCGGCACGCCGTGGTCGCGCTGCCAAATAAGCATATCCACCGCGCTTCCTTTTTTGTTCTTTCGCCCGTAGTAGGTGGGGCAGACGCTATAGCAATCGATTAGCGAGAACCCTTTGTGGAGAATACCCCGCTCAATCGCCTGTATGGTCTCCAGCGTGTGGTAGGCCGTCCCCCGGGCTGTGTAGGAAGCGCCCGAGCTTTCGGCCAGCCGCGCGATATCGAACGCCCGGTCGATGTTGCCGTAAGGGGCGGTGGTTCCTTTGTCGCCCGTTGGGGTGGTTGGGGAATACTGTCCGCCGGTCATGCCATAAGTATTGTTGTTGAAGACAATGGCGGTCAGGTCGATATTGCGCCGCGCCGCGTGGATCAAATGGTTGCCGCCGATCGCCGCGCAGTCGCCGTCGCCGGTGATGACGACGACATGGAGTTCGGGGTTGGCCAGCTTAATGCCGGTCGCGAAGGCCAGCGCGCGGCCGTGAGTGGTATGGATGGTGTTTACGTCCAGATAACCGGCCGCCCGGGAGGAGCAGCCGATGCCGGAGACCACCACGGTCTTTTCCCTTTCCAGCTTCAGGCGCTCAAACGCCACCGCCACATCCCGCGTCAGGATGCCGTTGCCGCAGCCGGCGCACCAGATATGGGGCAAGTGATCTACCCGGGTATATTTGTAGATGAGGTCGCTGTACTCTCTCATACGTTATCCTCCATGATGGCGGCATAGATCTCGTCAGGCGGGATCAGCGTGCCGTTGACCCTGCCGATCATCCGGGCCGGCCGCCTCGCTACGCGCTCCACCTCCAGCAGCATCTGGCCGTGATTATGCTCCGCCACGATTAGCCCCTTGAGTTGGGGCAACCATGCCCTGAGCCGGGCTTCCGGGAAGGGCCAGACGGTAACCGGCCGGAACATGCCCACCCGGGCGCCTTCCGCCCGGGCGCGCTCCACCGCGGCCATGGCGCTTCTTACCGTGCCGCCGTAGCAGACGACGGCGATCTCGGCGTCCTCCATCCGGTATTCCCGCGCGTCGCAGATATCCTCAGTGTTGCGGTCGATTTTATCCAGGAGTCTTGAGATCAGCGCGCGCGCTGTCGCTTTATTATTGGTGGGGAAGCCTCCCTCGTCGTGGATCAGGCCAGTAATGTTGTAGCGTTCCCCGCGGCCAAAGGGGTTCAGGCGAGGCGCCCATTCCCCCTCCTCTACTTGGTAGCAGTGCTTGTCGATGCCCATTACGGGAGAGGATACCCGTTCATATAGCTCCAGCGATTCCGCCGCCGGGAACTCAGTTCCCTCCCGGAGGTGACCGACGATCTCGTCCATCAGGAAAATCACGGGCACGCGATATTTTTCCGACAGGTTGAAACAGCGGATCATCAATGTGTACGCTTCCTGAACGGTAGACGGGGAGATAGCGATGATCGGGTGATCCCCGTGAGTCCCCCAGCGGGCCTGCATATAATCTCCCTGGGCGGGCGAGGTGGGAAGCCCGGATGAGGGGCCGCAGCGCTGCACGTTTACGATCACGCAGGGAATCTCGGCCAGAGACGCGTAGCCGATGTTTTCCTGCATCAACGAAAAGCCGGGGCCGCTGGTGGCTGTCATGGCCTTGACACCCGCGACGGAAGCGCCGATGACGGCTGCGATGCTGGCGAGCTCGTCTTCCATCTGGATAAATTTGCCGCCTTTCTGGGGCAGCCTCAGGGCACACCTTTCCGCTATTTCCGTGGAGGGCGTGATCGGGTAACCGGCAAAAAAACGCATACCCGCCGCGAGGGCGCCTTCCACGCAAGCTTCGTTGCCCTGTAGTAATCTGAGTTCGCTCACGCTCCCACCTCATCCCGCAGAAATATCGCGTAGTCCGGACAACGCTGTTCGCACAGGCCGCAGAGGATACAGCTACATCGCTCCTTGAGCGCGGCCTTTCCGTCTTTGAGCTCAAGCGCCGACTTGGGGCAGAAGGCCGCGCAGATGCCGCAGCCTTTACAGAAACGCGGATTTATTAACAGTCGTTTCATAGGCGTCCCCCCTTCAGGTTGAGCCTAACATATCTCAATCGCAATGAAAAACATTTTTAATTTTGTGATTTACCCAATAATTTTATTGTGGTAGAATGAGTCGTGATAGAACGAGTAAGTGATAAAATAAGTAAGTTATATAATGCGAAGGGTGGTTGGGGGATACGAATTTCTTAAAACTGCAATATTTTCTGGCAGCGGCTAAAGAGTTGAATTTTACAAAGGCGGCGGCTAAATTATATATCTCCCAGCAGGCCCTCAGCGCTCATATCGCCAGCTTGGAGAAAGAGCTGAGGGTAGAGTTGTTCACGCGTACCCCGGTGTTCAAATTGACCTATGCCGGAAAGTTGATGGAGGAATCGGCGAAAAAAATACTGGAGATTCGCCGCCAGCTCAACAATGATATTGACCAGGTTATCGGGTTGGCCCGGGGCGAGCTACGGGTCGGCATTTCCTATACGCGCGGGCAGGCGCTTTTGCCCTATATCCTGCCCCAATACCACCCGCGGTACCCATTGATTGAGATTACTCTCAAGGAAGGCAGCTCGGAGATTCTGTCTGAATTACTGCGACAGGGGGAAATCGACTTAGTTATCTCAACCGATCCAAAGCTGCGGGCCGTCGCGGAAACAATTCCGTTGATTGAGGAAAGTATATTACTGACCGTGCCCAATCGGTTTTTGACCTCCAGCTTCGGCGACTACGCGGAGGACGCGCGCAAGTCTTTCCACAACGGCGTACGCCTTGCCGGTTTTCGCGATTGTCCGTTTATCATGCTCAAACGCGGGGATCGGGTTCGAGCGGCCCTGGATGAGGCCTTCGCCGCGGAAGGCATTACTCCCAATATCCTATTGGAAACGGATAATATTCAGACAGCCATCTCTCTTTCCGTCTTGGGATTGGGGTTGACGGCGGTGCCGGAAATGTTTCTGCAGAGCGTATTTATTCGGCATACCGCGGATGTCGAGGCGAGTGTCACCCGCTTTCCCCTCGCCGGCAACAACGCCGAGACGCTGTACGTAGGTTATCCGCGCTATACAAAGCCCAGCCCGGCCGCGAGCGCGTTTATCGCGCGGCTGAGAGTGTTCTTCGAAAAGGGGGATTGGCTCGTCTGAGAGCATGTTCCAGCGGATACAACAATTTGCTTTCGCGTCAAACAATATAATCCATTTTTGGCCGGACAGCAGTAAAATCAGCGCCTCCCGTTGGGGGCGCTATTTTTTGCGCCTTCCTCGCGCCTTCCCCGCGGAAAAACCCTTGTGGAAAGCCGAATAGCGGGAACGCGCGAAAAAAATCAACTATAAAAATGTGTACATTTCTATAGTTGGCGGGTTAAGCGTATAATATCGCGTATTTACCGTTATTTCAAGCATTTTCATGAATAATTTAACAAAAAGCTTCGCGAAAACGGCGCGACGCGGAACTATAAGATAGTACGCTTTTTTATAGTGTCCCAAAATGTACAAATCGCGAAGGGAGGGGCGCCTATGAGAACAGTTTGCCTTAAACTAAACCAAATTCTAGACATCAAAAAGTGGCAAAAACTGCAAGACTCAATGGCAAAAGTGACAAACCTCGCCATCATCACCGTGGATTACAAAGGTATTCCAGTCACCAGTCACAGTTGTCCGCATCCTTTTTGTCAATACGTGCGAGCCCATCCGGGGCTGGCTAAATACTGCATCCAATGCGATTCCAGGGCCGGGCTTGAGGCCGTCCGTATGAACGCGCCCTATATTTACCTCTGCCACTGTAATATAGTTGACCTCGCGGTGCCGATCATAATTGACGGGCTATACATAGGCGCCATCATGGCGGGACAGGTGCATTTACCCCGGGACGAGCGTAAGTTCAGGTTAGAAAAGCCTGTGTCGTTTCCGGACAGAAGTATTTTTAAGGATAAGCAGGTTATGGAGATGTATAGCGCGATACCGACTATGGCTTATCAGGAGGTTGAGGCGGTATCAAACATGCTGCTGGACTTTTGCGACTATGTGGTGGAGGAGGCCATCAATAAGAATCTGTTAATGGATATACTTGAGCAGTTGGGCAGCCCTCAGAAGATGGGGGGAATTACAGACAAATTCAGCGGCTACCCGGCGAGTAGCATTGAATTCGCCAAACAGGCCATGTCGAGCATAATTATTAAATCCCACGTTGACACT
This sequence comes from Peptococcaceae bacterium, assembly GCA_031265035.1. Taxonomy (GTDB): domain Bacteria; phylum Bacillota; class Peptococcia; order DRI-13; family UBA5745; genus JAISDE01. The sequence goes on from JAISDE010000194.1 coordinate 8,265, forward strand.
GGCGACACGGATAGGCCGGTATGTAAAAATCAGACACTCAAACCGGCGTTGGACTACATATACGAGAATAAGGGAGAGGCTGTAAATCAAACACAAATGGCTGAATTGTGCCATATCAGCGCCAGTTACTTTAGCCGCCTATTTAGCAAGGAGATAGGGGAAGGTTTTTCCTCATTTCTGGCGGGGCAAAAGGTAGAGTGGTCCAAGCGGTTATTGGAGCAAACCGAGCTCACGGTGGCTCAGATCAGCGATGAGTTGGGCTTCAACGATCCGGGGCATTTTATCAATACTTTCAAACGCCGCGAGAATATAACGCCGGGTGTCTATCGAAAGTATGTAAAGAAAGTTTAGATATAATTTCTCAAGTTTCTCAACTTAAATGTCAAAAAAAAACTATCGCGGATAACAATAATTAAGCAAAGATATATAATGATTATTTTTAATTAATAAGCTAATCTGATAATAATCAAAAGGAGGGAATACGGAGGAAATAAAGGAGGAAAGCTATGTGAGAAAGGCGTTTATTTGTCCGGGCAAATATGTTCAGGGCGAGGACGAGCTTCTGAATTTGGGGTACTTCGCGCGAACATTTGGTAAGTCCGCTTTGCTCATCGCTCACCCTGACGACGTCCTACGGGTTAAAAGCAAGTTGGACGCGACCGCTGAAAAGTTTGGCGTTACCTTTATAGAAAGCGGTTTCCGGGGTGAATGCTCCCGTCGGGAAGTCGCCCGTCTTGAGGAAATAGCCAGGCAAAACAAATGCGATTGCGTCGTCGCGCTAGGCGGCGGAAAAGCCATTGACACCGCCAAGTGCGTAGCCAAAGGAGAGGCGCTCATAGTAGCGCCCACAATCGCCGCGACCGATGCCCCCACAAGTCATTCGGCCGTTTTGTACACCGAGGACGGCGCTTTTGACGACTATGCTTATTTTAAACAAAATCCCAGCGTGGTTTTAGTTGACACCACAGTTATCGCGAACGCTCCCGTACGTTTTCTGGTGGCCGGTATGGGTGACGCGCTGTCTACCTACTTTGAGGCCCGGGCCACCGCGTCCTCATACAGTAAGGTAAACGCGGGACTGCCTTGCGGCGCCCGAGAGAACATGGCTTTACCAGCCACAGGCACCAAAGCCGCTATGGCGCTGGCCACTTTGTGCTATCAAACAATACTCAGCGACGGGTTGAAAGCTAAAGTCGCGTGTGAGAGCAAGAAAGTTTCCGCCGCGCTTGAGAATATTGTGGAAGCCAATATCCTGCTCTCCGGTTTGGGCTTTGAGAGCGGTGGTTTAGCGGCCGCGCACGCCATTCATGACGGGCTGACCATCCTGGAGGAGACCCATAAATTCTATCACGGCGAGAAGGTGGCCTTTGGCGTCCTGTGTCAGCTGGTATTGGAAAATGCCGGTTTGGACGAGATTGAGGAAGTCTTGGAATTCTGTGTCTCTGTTGGCTTGCCTGTCTGTTTTGAGGACTTGGGAATCAAAAGCCTTAGTGACGATCAGTTGAGCAAAGTGGCGGAGAAATCATGCGTCCCGGAAGAATCTATACATTCCATGCCATTTCCTGTCGCGGTGGCGTCCGTAATAGCCGCCATGGTCACCGCGGATCGGATTGGCGGGGCGTACAAAGCCAACAGGAGATAGCGCCGTGAAAAAATTTCTTAATAAGCCGGAAAATATTGTCCGGGAAATGTGTCGGGGAATCGTTCTGGCTCACCCGGAGCTAGAGTTGCTTCCCCGTTACAAAATCATTAAGCGGGGAACACTCAATGCCGAAAAGGTCAGCCTGATCAGCGGCGGCGGTAGTGGTCACGAGCCTGCCCACGCCGGGTTTGTAGGCGCGGGTATGCTTGACGCGGCGGTATGCGGCGATGTGTTTGCCTCCCCGTCCCAGATTCAGGTCTATCAGGCGATCCGCGCCGTCACCGGGAACAAAGGCGCCCTGCTGGTCATTAAAAACTACAGCGGCGATCTGATGAACTTTCAAAACGGGGTCCAGCTCGCGCTGGAAGACGGCATAGATGTGGATTATGTCAAAGTGGACGATGATGTGGCGGTGCGGGATAGCCTGTATACGGTGGGCCGGCGCGGCGTCGCCGGCACAGTCTTTGTGCACAAAATTGCCGGCGCCGCGGCGGAAGAAGGACGCTCCTTGCCAGAAGTAAAGGCTGTGGCGGAGCGGGTGATCGCCAATGTCAAGAGTATCGGGATCGCGCTGACTTCCTGCACTGTGCCAGCGAAGGGGACTCCAACCTTCAGTTTGGCGGAAAACGAGATGGAATACGGCGTCGGCATCCACGGTGAGCCGGGTGTCCGGCGGGAAACGCTGCAAGGGGCGGACGCGCTGGCAGGCCGAATGGTTAGCGCTCTGTGTAGTGAGTTGGGACTCGACCAGGCCAAAGGCGGCCGGCGGGCAGCCCTGATGATCAACGGATTTGGCGCCACTCCTTTGATGGAGCTGTATTTGTTGAATGGCGCGGTCGCGCGAGAGTTGCGCCAAAGGGATATCGCCATAGCGCGTACTTTTGTCGGCAATTACATGACCAGTATTGATATGGCGGGCGCGTCAGTCTCTTTGCTCAGGTTGGACGATGAGTTGGAAACGCTGCTGAGTATGCCTTGTGAGGCGCCAGGCTTTAAAGTAAGCGGTTCAGCGATCAGTTCAGCAAACGCTTCAGTAAGCGGTTCCGCGAGCGGCCCAGCAAACTATATGGTAAGCGACGTTTCTTACAGCGACCTCCGCTTCGAGGAATCAGGCGGGGATGAGGCGCGCTATGAGGTTGAGACACCGGTAACCTATGCCCGGGTTGAAAAGGATTTTTCCCTGGAAAATATGATTTACCTTGTAGACGCGATCAGCGCGTCCTGTATACGCAATGAGGTCGCCTTCTGCGAGCTGGACTCGCGGGGGGGCGACGGCGATTTTGGCATGAGCGTCGCCAAGGGCTTTCGGGAATTGAAGCGTCAGTGGAAACGGATTATCTCAACGCCGGGATTGACTATAGGCTCTTTTTTGACGGAATGCTCATTTGTGATTATGGAACATTGCGGCGGCGCGTCGGGGCCGATATGGGGCTCGGCTTTCCGGGCCGCGGGTAAGCGAGCGGGCGATCTTGCCGCTTTATCTGTAAAGGACTTAGCGGCGATGCTGGGAGCTGTCGTTGATGGAATCCGGAGAACTGGCGAACGCTCCTTTGGCAGAGGGGCCGTAATCGGCGATAAAACCCTGATTGACGCGCTTGCTCCTTGCGCGGACGCTTGGGCCGGCGCGGCGGAGGCCGGGGCGGGCTTTGAGCAAGCCTTCGCGGCCGGCGCCAGGGCGGCGGCCGCGGGCGCCGAGAGTACCAAAGAGATGATCGCGCGTATGGGCCGCGCCAGTAATGTGGGAGAGCGCAGTCTGGGCTATCCTGATGCGGGGGCGTACGCGGTGGGCATTATTTTCACCGAGATAGCGGGGTTATTAAGCTTCTAAAATTCTTGAGTTTCCAGATAAAGGAGGAGTTGGTAAAATGGCAATCGCGATACGGGTTACAGAAGCTGACAATGTGGTCGTGTTGTTTGAGGATGTCAAAGGGGGAGAGACGGTAACTGTACATGAGACGCGAGACAGTTATGTAGCCAGGGAGGACATTCACAAAGGAAACAAAATGGCGATAGCGCCTATAAAGACGGGCGAGGCCATAATCAAGTACGGCATCCCCATCGGGCTGGCGACGGCGGACGCCGCGGTTGGGGAGCTGATCAGCGCGGGTAAT
>JAISDE010000013.1 GCA_031265035.1 Peptococcaceae bacterium
CCGACGGGGGGATATCACCAACGCCAAGATCTTTACCGATTACGCCCCGATTGACTCCCTGTCCCTGACCGAGAGCCTTTCCGTCCGGCGGGGTCATTTCAATCCCGTCGCTGCCGTTGCCACCCAGCCGGAGACAGCCGCCCCGGCGGCGGCCGTTAGCCAGACGTCGCCCCTTTGGGCCTGGGGCCTGGTAGCGATCGTCGTGGTGGGCGGCGGGGGAGCGCTCCTGCTCAGGCGCCGCAAAGCCGAAGAAAATAAAGAAAATAAGGAGAAATAGCATGATCGATACCGTTATCTTCGATGTGGGTAACACGCTGCGGGTGGTTGTCAAGGACAAGGAGTTTTCCGCCGCGGCCGAGTCGGAGCTTATGCGCCTGGTCGGGACGGCGGAAGGCCGGGAAGCTTTTTTCGCCAGGCTGGAGGCAAATTGGCAGCGTTATCGCAAGGAATGCAAGCATACGATGCTGGACGCCTCTGAGATGGAGCTTTGGAGCCAGCATCTGCTACCGGACTATCCGACTGAGATGATCTGCGGGGCGGCGGGCCGGCTGACCAGGCTGTGGCGGGATCGGGACGGCAGGCGGGTGGCCCGGCCTGACGTAAAGGACACGCTCACCGAGCTGGCCCGGCGGGGCTATACCCAGGGGATCATCGCCAACACCATTACCGAGACCGAGATCCCCGACTGGATGGTGACAGACGGCGTCGCGCGTTTTTTCAAGACCGTGGTGCTGTCTTCCAAGGTACGGGTACGCAAGCCCGACCCCGCCATCTATCTGCTCACCTGCCGGGCCATAGGCAAGCCGCCGGAAAACTGCGCCTATGTGGGCGACAACCCCATCCGCGACGTCGAGGGCACCCGGGCGGCGGGCTACGGCATGATGATTCGCATCGACGAGCCGGATACCCTGGTCAATGAGCCACAGGAAATCACGTTACACCCCGACCACACGATTCAGAACATTTCCGATCTGCTGAAGATTTTCCCGCCGCTGGCGAAGTGAGATAAAATTAACTAAAGAAAGTAGGACGCGCTAATGGACATTGACGCCAGGGAAATTGACGCCATCTTTTATGACCTGGGCGGTACGCTGCGCTTGGTGGAGCGGGACGCCGCCTTTGAGGCCCAGGCCCGGCGGCGGATCGCCGAATTATGCGGCGAGACCGGCGACCCGGACGCTTTCTGTACCTTTTTGGATTACCGTTATGCCGGTTACAGAAAATGGTGCTTCGAGACCCTGCGGGAAGCTACGGAAGCGGAGCTTTGGACCCGCTGGCTCACCCCGGATTATCCCAGGGAGTTGATCGAGAAAAACGCCGTGGAGCTGACCATTGAGTTCCGCAACAAGGACGGCCGCCGGGTCGTCGCCCCCAATGGGGCGCGCTCAGTGCGGGAGTTGTACGCCAATGGGTACAAGCTGGGGATTATCAGCAACCTGATCACCTCAAAGGAGATCCCAGATTGGCTGAAGCAGGACGACCTGGAAAAATATTTCGGCGCTGTTTTGCTTTCCTGCGTGGAGGGCACCCGCAAGCCTGACCCGCAGATCAGCGCCAAAGCCTGCGCCAAGCTGGGCGTAAAGCCCGAGCGTTGCGCCTATATAGGCGACAACCTCAGTCGGGACGTGGAGGGCACGCGCCTGGCGGGCTTTGGCATGTTTATCCTGTATACCAACCCGCAAAAGCTGGCCAAGGAAAAAATTACCGAGGAAAACCGGCCGGACGCCATTATATTTGATTTCGCCGAGTTAAAAGAGCTTTTTCCCAGCGCGCCCCAAGTCGCCCGGGAAAAAACGAGAAAGGGCTGACGGGTATGGGCGCGAGCGCGCGAGGTATTTTCATTGATTTGGGCGGCACCTTCCGGATCGTCACGGCCAACCAGGCCTATAGCGACGACGCCAAGCGCCGGGTCGCGGAGTTGGCCGGAACGGAGCTGCCGGCGGCGGCGTTTCACGACCTCATAGAGGAGCGATACAAGGATTATCGGGATTGGGCCCTGCGCAATATGTGCGAGGCGCCGGAGGCCGCGCTCTGGACCCGCTGGCTGGCCTTTGACCTCGACCCTGCCCGCCTGGAGCGCCATGCCGGGGAGCTTACCTATTATTACCGTCGCTGCAAGGGCGAGCGGGTGGTCGTGCCCGGCGGCGTCGAGACGGTAAAAGAGCTGCGGGCCAGGGGCTATACCCTTGGGATCATCTCCGATTTGATCGGCTGTACCGAGATTGACGAGTGGTTGGACAAGGATGGGCTGCGGCCCTATTTCGCGACGGTACAGCAGTCTTCCGTGACCATGCTGCGAAAACCCCACCCGGCGATTTATTACCAGGCGCTGCGGGAGGCGGGCGTACGTCCGGAGGAGGCGGCCTTTGTGGGGGACAACCTCAAGCGGGACATCATCGGCGCGAAAGAGACCGGTTTCGGCCTGACCATCGCCGTGGATTATCCCGACGCGCCGGCGCTGGTGTTTAACGCGGCGAATATGCCGGACGGCAGGATCACCCGCTTTGACGATCTGCTGAAAATCTTCCCCGGGGCGCCGGCGGCGGTGATCGGGCCGGAATTCAAAATTTTAAGCGGGGGATGAGAGCATGAAAAATTATCCGTTACGGGGCGGCGAGGCTCTCGCCAAGGCTGTTGAGCGGGCCTACCGGGAGGGCGGCGGCGATTATACCATGGAACCCCTGTGCCTGGTGAGTGATGAGGGGGTGCCCGTTGGTTTGGTAAAGCCCGGCGACGCCGTTATTTTCTGCTGCCGCCGGGGGGAGCGGGAGATTGAGTTGACCGACGCCTTTACGGATCCGGCCTTCGCGGGGTTTAGCCGCCCGGCGCTGGAGCCGCTGGACTTTGTCATTCTCACCATGTACAACGAGAAGTATACTTATCTGCCCATCGCCTTCGCGCCCAGCAAAGTGGGGGAGACCTTGGCCGAGACCGTCTCTCAGGCGGGCAAAAGGCAGCTGCATCTGGCCGAGAGCGAGAAATTCGCTCATGTGACCTTCTTTTTCAACGGCGGCAATCAGCAGCCCTTCCCCGGGGAGGAAGACGCGCGGATCCCCTCGCCCAAGGGCGTCGCTTTCGACACGGTGCCCGAGTTGAGCCTCGCCCAGGTGGCGGACAGGCTTTGCGCCGGCATAGACGAGGGCGTTGATTTTATCGTTACCAATTTCGCCAACGGGGACGTCATCGGGCACACCGCCAATGACGCCGCCAAGCTGGCCTGCGCCGAGATCGTGGACGGGCATCTGGGTCGGGTGCTGAGCCGGGCCAGGCAGGCGGGCTATACGACATTGATCACGGCGGATCACGGCAATCTGGAGCGGGCGCGTACCGAGACGGGCAAGCCGGACGTGGCCCACACCACCAACCAAGTCGCCTGTATCGCCGTGACGGCGGGAGCGGCGGCGCCAGCGGCGAAGGGCGGCGCGCTTAGGGACGTGGCCCCCACCGTTTTGGCCGCTATGGGCCTCCCCCAGCCCGGGGCGATGGATGGGCAGCCCCTGTTCTCCTTCTCCGGCCCGCCCAGGAAAGTTCTGCTGCTGATTCTGGACGGCTGGGGCATTGGGCGGGCGGATGATACCAATCCCATCTATCTCTCGTCCACGCCGGTTTGGGACGATTTGCTGCGAACCTGCCCCACAGTCCTGATTGAGGCCTCCGGCAGTTTTGTGGGCTTGGGCGAGGGCAAGGCGGGCAATTCCGAGGCCGGGCACCTCAACCTTGGCGCGGGCCGGGTCGTGCCCCAGGATGATGTGCGCCTGGACGCCGCCATGGCGGACGGCACCTTTACGCAAAATCCCATTTTCCTCCAGGCCGCGCGAAACGCGAAGGCCCGGGGGGGAGCGCTGCATCTGCTGGCGCTGCTCACCAAAAAATCCTCCCACGGCTCCATCGATTATCCCCTGGCTCTGCTGGATCTGGCCAAGGCGCAGGGACTGGACGAGGTGTACGTGCATATCATCTTTGACGGCCGCTCCACCGAGCCAGGCAGCGCGCCGGCGCTGCTGCGGGAATTGGGCGCGACGATGGCGGCCAAGGGGATCGGCCAGATTGTCTCCGGCGTGGGCCGGGGCATCGCGCTGGATCGGGATCAGAACTGGGCCAAAATACAGAAGACCTACGACTCCCTGGTGTCCGGCGCGGGGCGGACGTATACCGAGTGAAAAGACGTACACTTAATAGAAAAATGTATACCGAATAGAAAGACATATACCGAATAGAAAGACGTATGGAGCGGCTGATAGGGCGGCGATTGTGGAGGCGATAGAGGCGGTATGAGAGATTATTCGGCGTTTATATCGGAATATCAGGGACGCGCGGCGCCGGGCGATGGCAGCGGTGACGGGGCGCTTGGCGGCGGCGGGGTTTATCCCGCCAGCGTAAATAGGGTAGGGGACGGCCTGGTCTTTATGGTGGACGAGGGCGACCGTGACGGGCTGGTGTCCACCGTACGGGAGGCGGGATTCCTGGGGGAGCAACGGGGCGGCTATGTCCTGGCGCCCCTCAATCACCACAGCGCGGATACGCTGCGCCGGCTTTTCCCCTTTACCAGGCCGGCGCCTGTACTCAGCCGACCCCAAAGCTGCGGCGTGGGGGACAGGCTGGGCATAGCGGGGGACGGGCATTTGCGGGTATTCGCCCGCTGTGACGTCGCGCCCGTGCTGGCGCAGCAGTCCATCCGGGAACTTACGCTTACGGGCCGTACCTTCGACGACGTGATCGACGCCGCGACCTTCGCGGTCTTCCGCGCCGGCTACCAAAAAGGCTTCGGCGCGGACGGCGATCACCTGAAAACCTTCGAGCATATCCAAAGCGCCCTGGACGCGGGCTGCACCATGATCACGCTGGATTGCAGCGAGCATATTCACGCCGGGGGCAG
>JAISDE010000056.1 GCA_031265035.1 Peptococcaceae bacterium
CGATGGCGGCGGGGCGCAAGGCCGGGGAAACTCTGTAAGGATTCGGGAATTCCGTGATATAAGGACTGAGAACTAAGGACTGAGAACTAAGGGCTGAGAACTTTGCGATAGGCGGCGACAGGCGGCGGCTTATGAAGGCAATTCCTTTACCGGAAAATATCGCGGCGCTTTTCGCGTTTCTGGGCGGCAACGACTTGCCGGCCTGGCTGGTGGGCGGTTGTCTGCGGGATTATTTTTTGGCGAAGCCGCCGGCGGATTGGGATTTCGCCACGCCCTGTCCCCCGGCGGAAACCGGGGCCAAGTTGCGGCGGGCCGGCTTGCGGGTATTGGAGACGGGCCGGCGGCACGGCACGCTGACTTTTATCTGGCGGGAAAAACATTATGAGATTACCACCTTCCGCGCGGACGGGCCTTACAGCGATCACCGGCGGCCGGATTGGGTGAGTTATACGGACTGCCTGGAAAAAGATCTGGCCCGCCGGGATTTCACTGTCAACGCTATGGCCTATAGGCCGGAGGAAGGGTTGCGGGATCCTTTCGGCGGCCTGGCGGATCTGGAGCGACGGCTTGTCCGGGCGGTGGGGGAGGCGCCCCGGCGGCTGGCGGAGGATCCTTTACGGATTTTGCGGGGTGTTCGTTTTGCCGCCGGGCTGGGCGGCGAGCTGGAGGCGTCCCTGGGGCGGGCGATCACCGCCCAGGCGGCGTCCCTGCGCCAGATCAGCCCGGAGCGGGTCGCCGGCGAATTGCGGGCGCTGCTATTGCTGCCGGATCCCAGGGTTGGGCTGGCGCTTTTGGCGGAGCTGGCGCTTTGGCCGTACATTATTCCGGAAATGACGGCCACTGTGGGGTTCGCTCAGCATTCGGCCTATCATTATTTGGATGTGTATGATCACATGTGCCTGACGGCGGCCAACGCGCCGGCGGATTTGTCCCTGCGTCTGGCGGCGCTGCTACACGATATCGGCAAGCCGGCGGTATTTACCCTGGACGGTAAAGGCAAGGGGCATTTCAAGGGGCACGAGAGGGCCGGCGGCGAGATCGCCGGCCGCGCTCTGGAGCGGCTGCGCTTCAGCCATCGCCTGCGGGATCAGGTGGTGCTGCTGATTGAGCATCATATGCTGCATTTAAAAACCTTGCGCCCGCCCGCCCTGCGGCGGATCCTGGCCGCTTTGCCGCCGCCCCGCCGGGAAAACTTGGAGCGTATATTGTTGTTGCAAAAAGCGGATTTGCTGGCTTCCCGCTATACGGCGGCGTCGCTGGCGGAGTTTGAGGATTTTGCCGCCGGTTGTCGGGCGATCCTGGATAGCGGCTGCTCCCTTGATATCCGAGATTTGGCGGTGGACGGCCGGGATCTGGTGGCGCTGGGGGTGCCGCCGGCGGCTAGGGCCAGGACGCTGGCGGCGTTGCTGGATGAGGCGCTGGAGCGGCCGGAGCTCAACCGGCGGGAAATCCTGCTGGCTAGGGCCGCCGCGCTAGCTAACAGCGAATCGTCTCGCCGCAAAATGTAAAAAATGTCAAGAACAAGATGCCGGCGTCTTGAAAAACAGAGTTTTGTCTGGTATTATTATGTTGAGGATTTTGAAGAAAGAAAACAGACGGTTTAAGGAAAAAAGGCGACATTTCCGGGAGAAAATCGCGTGATAAAAAAACTGATTCAGCATGGGAACGGCGCCGCTTTGGTCATCGACAAGGCCATACTGGAGATGCTGCGGATAACCAACGAGACATTTTTTGAGCTGAGTACCGATGGGAAAAATATAATTTTATCCCCGCAAAATACGGCCCAGCGGGAAGACGACGTTTTAGAGTCATTGCGAAGGATCAACGCGAAATACGGCGACGCGTTAGCGAGACTCGGGGAGCGAGGGTGATACATTTTTTAACATTATCCGAGATGCTAACCATATTGGAGGATCAAATCAGGAATTACGGCGGCAGGTATGGGGTCAGGGATTTGAATTTGTTGAGCGCCGCTATATATATGCCCCAATCGGGACGGGAGAGAGGTTTTTTCCACAAGACGGTTCCGGCGATGGCGGCCGCTTACGCGTTTCATATTTGTCAAAATGAGCCGTTTATTGACGGGAATAAGCGGGTAGCGCTGGCGAGCTCGCTGGTATTCTCCGACATCAATGGTTACGGGTTGGATTGCGAGTCCGGGATAGTATATGAGAAAATCACGCGGGCGGCTGAGGGGGGCTTGAGTAAAGAGGGATTGACGGCATATTATGAGAAATACGCCAAAAGGAAAAAGCCGCGAAAAGAGACACGAAAAGAGACACGAAAAGATACACGAAAAGAGGAAGAAATGGAGGGGTACCAATGAGCGATTGTATTTTTTGTCAAATCATCGCCGGCCAGATCCCCAGTGTCAAGGTATATGAGGACGAGCGGATTCTGGCCTTTCGGGATGTCAATCCCGCGGCGCCGGTTCATGTTCTCTTTATCCCCAAGAGGCATTTCGCCAATTTGGGTGAGATGACGCCGGCGGATCAGGAGTTGCTGGGGCATTTGCTCAACGTGATTGGCAGGGAGGCGCCCGGCTTGGGCCTGGCGGACGGCTATCGGGTGGTGTCCAATTGCGGCGAGCCGGCCGGGCAAACGGTGGGGCATATGCATTTTCATGTTTTGGGCGGCCGGGATTTGCTCTGGCCTCCAGGTTAGTGTTTGGTGATTTTAGCGGGAATTTGGCGGGAATTTAGCAGATTTTAGCGGAGTTTAACGCATTGAATTATTTTTTGACCTGTTGCCGGAACGATTGACCGCCGCCGGTTTTTAGGATATAATCAAGTGTGTGTATTTGTCTTTGACTTTCAGGCAAGGGCAAGTCAACATACGGTTTGCCTGAAGGGGGGGGAACAAGATGAGTGAAGTCAGAGTAGGGAAAAACGAGACATTAGACAGCGCTTTGCGCCGTTTCAAACGTACCTGCCAAAAATCCGGCGTGATGTCGGAGGTTCGCAAGCGGGAGCATTACGAGAAGCCCAGCGTCAAAAGGAAGAAAAAGTCTGAAGCTGCCCGCAAGAGAAAGTTTAAGTGATCCCGGCGACCAGTATTTTGTGACATCTAATTTGTGACACCTAAAAGAGGCTAAGAATAATCAGGGATATTGACTATAAACGACTCGCGCCGCCCCTTTCGGAGCGGCGTTTCGTTTGGGGGAAAAGGGGTATTAAATTATTTTCCGGCGATATCTTAACCAAGGTTAAGGACTCGCGGACAGGGAAGGGCATACAATTAACCAGTGATAATTAGCAAATAGCGGCGGCAAAAGAGCAAGCGAGAAGCGCGAGTTATTGTCGCGCGGGTTCTGACGACAAAAGCGAGGGGGCGGCGCCAGGCATGGGATTGCGGATGCCGGAAGAAAAATGGATGATTTTCGCGGTGACCGGGGTGGCGAATATGGTGACGGCCTTTACCGTCAGCGCGATCAGCTTGGCTTTGCCGGTTATGGCGGAGGAATTCGGGGTCTCTATGGCCGCCGTCAGCTGGCTTTCGTTAATCTATTCGATTATCCCCAGCTGCACGTTGCTGATTTTTGGCCGGCTGGCGGACTTATACGGTTATAAAAGGCAGTTCATCTGCGGCTTTATTGTTTTCGGGCTGTCCTCATTGCTGGCGCCCATGCTGGCGGGCGGTCTGGGGCAGCTGATCTTTTTTCGCTGCTGGCAGGGGATAGGCTATGGCTTGATGATTTCCATTACCCAGGCGATGTGCAACCGAACCTTCCCGCCCCAGGAAAGGGGCAGGGCGCTGGGGGTCAACTCCGTTTTCGTGTCGATAGGCAGCGCCTGCGGCCCGACTATCGGGGGTTTTTTGCTGACTTATTACAGCTGGCGGGCTATTTTTTATTTTAATGTGCCTTTTTGCGTTTTGGGCGTCGTCGCCGCCTCGCTGGTCATCAAAAAGGAGAAGCTGGAGGACAGCGCCTCCCGGGTGATGGATTGGCCCGGCGCTTTTTGTTTCGCCGCGTTTATCGGCCTGCTGGCTGTAGCCATCAATTTCAGCGCCGAATGGGGGCTGGGCGACCCGAGATTTTACGGCTGCCTGGCGTTCAGCGCTTTGGCCCTAGCGCTGTTTATCAGCCGGGAGAATAGGGCGCCGCTGCCGATGATGGCGTTGAGCCTGTTCAAAAACCGGGTCTTTTCCGCCGCCAACGCGGCGTGTATGCTTTCTTATATGATTCAGCAAATGACTACTTTCCTCATCCCTTTTTTCCTGATGAACGTTTTGCTGCTGTCCAAAAATAATTCCGGCCTGGTGATGCTGGCTACGCCCCTGGGGCTGATGCTTTTCGCGCCGGGCGGCGGCTACGCCGCGGATCGCTATGGCAGCCGCCGCCCGGCAGTGGTCGGCCTGGCCATTATCGGGGCGGGCTGCCTGCTGGTGAGCCGCCTGACCCAAGCGACACCCCTGCCCCTGATCGTGTTTGCCCTCTTTTGCTATGGTATGGGCACGGCCATCAGTGTTGCGTCTATCAATACGGCGATTTTCAGCGCTGTGACCAGGGAGCGTTCCGGCATCGCCTCCGGCATGGTGGCGACTATGCGCAATTTGGGCCAGGGCTTGGGGGTCGCTTTCGCCGGCGCCATCGTGGCTTTGCGGCAGGCCCGTTATCAGGCCGCCGGCCTGGGGACGGGCGCGTCCGGGGCTTATTTGCTGGCCCAGCGGGACGCCTTTTATTTTGGGCTGCTGATCGTGGGGCTGGCCATCGTTTGTATGGCCACGTTACCCAACCGGATAGAGCAGGCGAAGTAGGGCGGGTAGAGTAGAGCGGACGAAGTAGAGAGAGCGAAGTAGAGCGGGCAAAGTAGAGCGGGTAAAGTGGAGCGGGCGAAGTAGAGCAGGTAAAGTAGAGTGGGTAAAGTAGAGCAGGTAGAGTAGAGTGGGCGAAGTAGGGCGAGGCGGCGGCGGGAGGGGTATGTCGCCCGCCGCCGCCGCCCTGTGCCCGGATGCCACAAAAATATTTTTATTCACTAAAAAATATTTTTTGCGACCCCCCTTGCAATCTTGTCCCGATGTGCTATAGTGGAGTTGCGAGCTTGGCTGAAAAGAGGTGTGGATTCTGGGATAAACCCGGAATGACGGCCAGGCCTGAGGTGGGGCAGCCAGGCCTGAGACGATGCCTAAGGGGGGGAGACGCGACCTTGGATGAGTTGGCGGCATTGCCCATAGACTTTCTCCGCCGTTTGGCGGCGGGCCTGGCCCAGCAGTTTGGCGGCGATTGCGAGGTGTTGGTGCACGATCTGCGGGGAGCGGATCCGGAGCGAACTATCGCCGCTATCGAGAATGGGCAGGTGACCCATCGGGGGCTGGGGGGAGGCCCTTCCCAGGTCGTGCTGGAGGCTTTGCGGCAGGAGACGGCGCCGGAGGATCAGCTGGGGTATCTGTCCCGCACCCAGGACGGCAGGATATTGAAGTCCAGTACCATCTATATTCGGGACAAGGAAAACCGGGCCATCGGGATTTTGGCCATCAATTATGACATCACTCATCTGCTGATGGCGGAAAAAGCCATCGCCGCCCTGAGCGGGGCGGCCGCCGGCGCCGCCGACAAAGAGCCGGCGCGGATTCACCAAAATGTCGGCGATTTGCTGGCCGAGTTGATCGAGCAGTCCGCCGGCCTGGTGGGCAAGCCGGTGGCCCTGATGACCAAAGAGGATAAAATCCAGGCGATCCGGTTTCTCAACCAAAGGGGCGCTTTCTTGATCACCAAGTCCGGCGATAAAATCGCCAAATATTTTAATATTTCCAAGTACACATTATACAGCTACCTGGACGCCGCCCAGACAGGCGGCGACTAAGGACTAACTCAAGTTATTGTCGAGTTGGTTCTAAGGCGGGGGATCCGGAAAGGAGGATTTTCTTGGAAAGAATGGGTTGGGTCATCAACCAACTGCCGAAAACCGATGATTGCCATCTGGCCTTGATGTCGGAGGAACGGGTGCGGCAGGCGCAGGAGTTTCACAGCTCCATCCCCGGCTACGCGGCCACGCCTTTGGCGTCTCTGCGCAATATGGCAGGTTATCTGGGTATCAAAGGCTTATTTGTCAAAGACGAGTCTAACCGTTTCGGCCTCGGCGCTTTCAAGGTATTGGGCGGCTCCTACGCCATCAGCCGGTTTATCGCGGAAAAGACCGGCCGGGCGGCGCTGGGTTATGAGGAGCTTACATCCGCCAGGTTGAGGGAGGAATTGGGGCAGTTCACCTTTTTTACCGCTACCGACGGCAATCACGGCCGGGGGGTGGCTTGGGCGGCCAGACGCCTGGGGCAAAAGGCCGTGGTGTTTATGCCGAAAGGCTCCACCCAGCCCCGGTTGCAGCATATTTTGGACGAGGGCGCCAAGGCCACCATTGAGGAAGGCAATTATGACGATTGCGTCCGCCTGGCGGCGGACGCCGCCGCTCAGACGCCAAACAGCGTGGTGATTCAGGATACGGCCTGGGAAGGCTACGAGCTGATCCCCGGCTGGATCATGCAGGGCTATGGCACGATGGCCTGGGAGGCCGCCCTGCAATTGCGCCTGGCCGGCGTCAAGAAGCCCAGCCATATTTTTGTCCAGGCCGGCGTGGGTTCTTTGGCCGCCGCCGTGCAGGGCTATTTCGCCAATCTGTTTCCCCAGTCCCCGCCCAAGGTCATCATCGCGGAGGCTAGCGCCGCCGACTGCCTGTACCGGGGCGCGGCGGCGGGGGACGGCGGTTACCGGATCGTGGAGGGCGATATTCAGACGATCATGGCCGGCCTGGCTTGCGGCTCGCCCAATATTGTGGCCTGGGATATCCTGAAAAACCACAGCGCCTGTTTCCTCTCCTGCCCGGATTGGGTCGCCGCCAGGGGTATGCGGATGCTGGGGGTGCCGCTGAAAGGCGATCCCACCGTGATTTCCGGCGAGTCCGGGGCGGTCTGTATGGGCGCCCTGGCCGCCATCACGCAGTTTGACGAATACAGGGAGCTACGGGAGGCTTTAGCTTTGGACGAGCAATCGGTGGTGCTGACTTTTTCCACGGAGGGTAATACAGATCCTCATTATTTCCGGCGTATTGTCTGGGACGGCAAGTTTCCGGCGGAAATCGGCTGACCGGATCCCCGCCGGAGGTCGGGATAACAATCGGCAGGCTAATCAACCAACCAATCAATCAACAGGCTAATCAACCAACCAACCAACAGGCTAACCAATTGGTAGAATAATCAACAAAAGAGGGAGGAATGTATGATGGATTTTTCCAAAATCAAAGCCGGGGCGGAAGCCTATTTGCCCCAAATGACCAAATTTCTCAGGGATCT
The DNA here is from genome assembly GCA_031265035.1 of Peptococcaceae bacterium. Taxonomy (GTDB): domain Bacteria; phylum Bacillota; class Peptococcia; order DRI-13; family UBA5745; genus JAISDE01. The sequence continues at coordinate 7,285 of JAISDE010000056.1, forward strand.
GGTGGCGATTCCCGGTGAGAGCGCCCAGGAGGAAGGCCATATCCGGCGTATCGCCAAGGAGATGGACGGCCTGGGATTCGACAAGGTAGAGATCGACGGTATGGGTAATGTGCTGGGTTATATGGGCGTTGGCAAGACGCTCATCGCCTTTGACGCGCATATCGACAATGTGGGCCTGGGCGAGTTGAGCAACTGGCATTTCGATCCTTATAAAGGCTATGAGAATGACCAGGAGATCGGCGGCCGGGGCACGTCCGATCAGCTGGGCGGCATTGTCTCCGCCGTTTACGGCGCCAAAATAATGAAGGATCAGGGCCTGCTGAATGATCAGTACACGGTCTTGGTCACCGGCACAGTGCAGGAAGAAGACTGTGACGGGCTGTGCTGGCAGTACATCATCAAGGAGAGCGGCATCCGGCCGGAATTTGTGGTGATTACCGAGCCGACCAACGGCAATATTTACCGGGGCCACCGGGGCCGCATGGAAATACGGGTAGAGGTCAAGGGTGTCTCCTGCCATGGCTCGGCGCCGGAGCGGGGCGACAACGCGATTTATAAAATGGCGGACATCATCCAGGAGGTCAAGGCCCTCAATGAGCGGCTGCGTTTTGACGCTTTCCTGGGCAAGGGCACGCTGACCGTCTCCCAGATATTTTTCAATTCTCCCTCCCGCTGCGCCGTGGCCGACATGGCCGCCGTCTCCATCGATCGGCGCCTGACCGCCGGGGAAACTTGGGAAAGCGCTTTGGAGGAAATCCGGGCCTTGCCCGCCGTCAAATCCTACGGCGCCCAAGTCACCATGTACGACTATGACCGGCCCAGCTGGACCGGCCTGAGTTATCCCATTGAGTGCTTCTTCCCCACCTGGGTGATTCCGGAGGATCATCCCGCCACCAAGGCCATGGTAGCCGCCTATACCGGCATGTACGGGACGCCGAAAGTGGATAAGTGGACTTTCTCCACCAACGCCGTCTCCATCATGGGACGCAACGGCATACCCTGCATCGGCTTTGGCCCCGGCAAGGAGGAGGAGGCCCACGCCCCCAACGAGAAGACCTGGAAAGCGGATTTGGTTCGCTGCGCCGCTGTGTATGCCGCTCTGCCTTCCCTTTACACGAAAGGAGACGCCTGATGAGTGACCTGAAATCCCCCGCCGGCGCTGTCCAGCCTTTTATTAAGAAACTGGACAGCCTGAAATTTGACGCTATGTACCAGAATGATTTTTTCCTGACCTGGGAAAAGACCAGGGCCGAGCTGGACGCCGTGTTTACCGTGGCCGACGCTTTGCGCTGCCTCCGGGAAAACAATGTGGCCACCCGGATTTTCAAAAGCGGCCTGGGGATCTCCCTTTTCCGGGATAATTCCACCCGCACCCGGTTTAGCTTTACCTCCGCCTGCAATCTGCTGGGCCTGGCCGTTCAGGATCTGGACGAGGGGAAATCCCAGATCTCCCACGGCGAGACGATCCGGGAAACCGCCAATATGGTTTCTTTTATGGCGGATGTGATCGGCATCCGGGATGATATGTACATTGGCAAGGGCAATACTTATATGCACACCTTTATGGACGCTGTCAGCGAGGGGCACAAGGATGGCGTTCTGGAGCAGCGGCCTACTTTGGTCAATTTGCAGTGCGATATCGATCATCCTACCCAGTGCATGGCGGATCTGGCCCATGTCATTCACACTTTTGGCGGGGCGGAAAACCTGAAGGGCAAAAAGGTCGCCATGACCTGGGCCTACTCTCCCTCTTATGGCAAGCCCCTTTCCGTACCCCAGGGCGTGGTGGGCCTGATGACCCGTATGGGCATGAATGTGACCCTGGCTCATCCCGAGGGCTATGAGATCATGGGCGAGGTAGAGGAAATCGGGCGGCGCAACGCGGCCGCCGCCGGCGGCAGCTTCACCAAAACCAATAGCATGGCGGAGGCTTTCCAGGACGCCGATATCGTTTACCCCAAGAGCTGGGCGCCCTTTTCCGCCATGGAAAAACGCACCAAACTCTACGGCGACGGCGATACCCAAGGCATCAAGACGCTGGAAAAAGAGCTGCTGGCTCAAAACGCGCGTTATAAGGACTGGGAATGCGACGAGAAGATGATGAAATTGACCAAGGGCGGCAAAGCCCTGTATCTCCACTGCCTGCCGGCCGACATCAGCGATGTCAGCTGCGAGGAAGGGGAGGTGGCGGCTTCCGTCTTTGACCGTTATCGGGTGCCGCTGTACAAGCAGGCCAGCTACAAGCCTTACGTGATCGCGGCTATGATTTTCCTCAGCAAGGTGAAAAATCCCCAAGCTACCTTGTTGGCCCTGGCGGAAAAAGGCTCGCCCCGGCAACTGGGCTGAGCCACCCATAGGCGCCAGCCATTCCCGGGGCGGCAGCCACTCCAGCGGCGGCAGCCATTCCCGGGGCGGCAGCCACTCCAGCGGCGCCAGCCGTTCCCGGGGCGGCAGCCACTCCCGCGGCGCCAGGCGCCAGTAGTATAGCAGCCTTCTTTGATCAAATCGTCCGGCTTGTCCAGACGGGTAACGCGCCCGCCCGGACAAGCCGGACTGTTTTTTTGCCCTATTTGCCTTAGGAACTGTCGATAAATAACTTGAGCGTAATATATCCAAGTTATTTACCGACAGATCCTTATTTAATAATCCGGGTGCCCGTTTGGCCGGCGATGCCAGCCGCCGCGGACTCCAGCAGCGTGATCAGGGCCTGCCGGCCGGGCTTGGTCTCCACAAACCGCATGGCGGCCTGCACCTTGGGCAGCATGGAGCCAGGCGCGAACTGCCCCTCGTCGATATAACGCTTGGCCTCGGCTATGGTCATGGTATCCAGCCACCGCTCGTCCGGCCGGCGATAGTTGATCGCGACCTTCTCCACCGCCGTCAGGATGATCAGGTAATCGGCGTCAATCAGCTCGGCCAGCACGGCGGCGGCGAAATCCTTGTCCACCACCGCCCTGGCGCCGACCAGGCGATTGCCCTGACGGTACACCGGGATACCGCCGCCCCCGGCGGCGATGACCACCTGGCCGGCCGCCAGCAGCGCCTTTACCGTATCCTTTTCCACGATGTCGATCGGCTTGGGGCTGGCCACGACCTGACGCCAGCCCCGCCCCGCGTCTTCCTTCATCGCGTAACCCTGCCCGGCCCGTACCTTCGCCTCCGCCTCGGAGTAAAAGGAGCCGATGGGTTTGGTGGGATCCTGAAAAGCCGGATCATCCTCCGCCACCACCGTTTGGGAAATAATAGACGCCACGGGGATATCCAGGCCCCGGCTCAATAATTCTTCCCGCAGGCTGTTTTGCAGGTCGTAGCCGATGTAGCCCTGGCTCATAGCCACGCAGACGGACAGGGGGATGTGAGGTGTCCGGGCCTCACTTTTGCCGGCCTCCTCCATCGCCACGCTGATCATGCCTACCTGTGGCCCATTGCCGTGGGCGATGACTACCTCGTCGCCGGCCTCAATCAAGCCGGCGATAGCTTTGGCGGTAGAACGTACCGCCGCCATTTGATCCGCGAGGGTGCTCCCCAGAGCATTGCCTCCCAGAGCCAAAACAATTCTTTTTTTCATAGCGCGAAATCCTTTCCTGGTGTGATATTTTCGTGGCGGCCCACTGCCCGGTAAAGTTTTAGGTGTTGGCGAGCGTTGGCGGGACGGTGGGCTTTTGGCCGTAATAAGCGGCCCGCAGGATTGCCGCCGCCGAGGCCGGCGTGACCTCCCTGGGAGCCAGGTTAGCCGCCATGGAATTCTCCACCGCGCCGGCGAAGTTGGGCAGCTGACGGAAAAACTCAGCCTCGTCAATGCCCAGCGCCTGAAAGCTGCGGGGAATACCTACGGCGGCGTTTAAGTCCCACAGGCAATCCGCCAGTTGGACGCAAAGATCGGTCTCATCGCCCTGGCGGCCCAGCCGGCGGGCCAAGGTGGCGTATAGGGGGTGGGGGGAATGGGCGGCTGTGGCGTAAGGCAGCAGCAGCCCGCAAACCAGGCCATGGGGTAAATTAAAATAAGGGCCTGGTTGGTCCAAAGCGTGTACCAGGCCGGCGCTGCTGTTGTTGATGGCTGCCCCGGCTATAGCCGCGGCGTAATGGCAAAGATCCCGGGCCGCCCGTTTTTCCCGGCTGCCAGGGGGAGCGTTGACCGAGACCGGCAGGTTTTCCAGCAAATCGCAAGCCGCGCCAAGGGCCAAGGAGACGACGATGGGGGAGGACGCCTTGCAGACGGCGGCCTCAATGGCGTGGGCCAAAGCGTCCATGCCGGTGTGGGCGGCGATGGAGTCAGGCAGGGTATCAGTGAAGTCCGGATCTAGTATAGCATAAGCGGGCACAATATTGTAGCCCAATATTAAACGTTTTTGCCGGGTTTCCTCATCGGTGAATACCGCGCAGCAGGTAGTCTCCGAGCCGGTGCCGCTGGTGGTTGGTATGGCCGCGATCTCGGATTTGCCGCTGCCGCCGGGGAGTTGAAAAGGCTTGAAGCTGTCCGCGAAGGGTAGCCCCGGGTTTTCATAAAACAGCCAAACCGCCTTGGCGATGTCCAGCACGGAGCCGCCGCCCACCGCCGCGAACAAATCCGGCTGAAAGTCCCCCAAAGCGGCCAGGGCGGCCCGGATATCCTGAAAGCCCGGCTCATGGCGGATATCGGCGATAAATCGAACCTCCGCCCCTGCCGCCGCCAGCGGCTGCCGCAGTTTTTCCCTGGCGGCCTCGGTCAAAACCCCGCCGTCATAGATCACGGCGATCCGTTTCTTGCCCAGGGTAGGCAAAAACCGCATGGCGCCCCGGCCGGAGATCCAGCGCCCCAGGCGTAGCTCGGCGTATTTAGCGTATTCCTCTCCCATTTTTCCACCTCTTTTACAAATATAATTTTTTACAGATATAATTTTATCAGTATTCCCGAGCCATGATTCGGCTGTAGCCGGATTGGTTGCCGCCCATATACATGTGGACATTAGTCTCAAAGTCGATAGCCTCTCGGGCGTCGGGGAAATAGCCGCCCTTTTCCTTGTCCAGCCGCAGGGTTTTGCCGCCGTAGGCCACGTCCACCGCGTCCAGATGCACCGGGCGCTCCCAGCTACCGGTGCTGACCACGGCGTCCGCCTCCGGCACGTCGTCCACCAGCAGCTGCCCCTCGGTGCCGTCCTTGCCGCCAAACTCAAAGGTGAGCAAAGCGCAGCGGATACCCCGCCGCTCCCCGTTTTGGATGGTGAGCATCCCATCGATGCAGGCGTTGCCGCCGCCCTCCCACTGCATGATCAGCCCGGCGCAGTTTAGCTGGGCCGCCATTTTGGCGATGATTTGGGCGCAGCGATCCTTGTGCCAATTGCTGGGCTGATGGCTACGGGCGAGGATCACCCCGGCGAAGTTCAGATCGACGCCGTGACGCCGGTAAAGCTCCAGGACGATAGGGCCGTTGACATGGGTCCAGGTGGGGATTTTGTAGGTGGGCCAGCCCAAATTGCCGCCTACCACCGCGCCGTCCAGCATCTCGTTGGGCTCTAGTAGCGTAGGCGCTATATCATAGATCGGCAGGCCGTAATAGAGGGTATTGGCGTAGACGCCCTGGTTTTGGCACATCCAGACCAGAGCCACGCCAGGCAGGCCCGCCACCGGCGTATTGTCAAAAACCTCTTCCCGCTGGGCCGGCTGTCCCTCGGTGAGCCTGGCCAGATGCTGGGCGATAGCCATGCCGCTCTTGCGGATATCGTTGTCGTACTCGTCCGACGTCCTGTCCGGCAGCACCTCAAAGTTGACGATCAGGTTGATGGTGTCGGCGAAGGGCGTGTAGTGTTTGTAAAATCCTGTCGTCTGGATAACGGCGTCCCTGGGATACAGCAGGCCGCTGGAGGCGCTGCCCTCGTCCCAGGGCATGGCCGCGCATTCCATCACCGCCAGGCCCTCCAGCAGGTTGGTGACGCCGCAGCCAGCGGTGTGAGGGTAGTTCAGGATGCCGGGGTATTCCTTGCCGCCCCAATTGGCGGGATGCTCCGTTTTATACATTGGCTGGATAGTGTCCAGCACATGGACGATGCGGGCGTTCTCGCCGGGCCGGCAGACCTCAAACCAAATCTTGGCGATATTCTTGCCGTAGGGCTTGGCCACCGCCAGCAACTCGTCGTAACTCACGGTGAGCGTACCGGCGCTGTAAGCGCAGCGGTCGCCCTCCCGCAATTCCCTGACAGGGTAATATTTTCTGGTCAATCGCATGGTCATTTTACTCGCCCCCCTCGCTGTCGCCTTCCCCTTTGCGCACACTGAAAATCGTCGGCTTGTCCACGGGCGCGCGCATAGCTTCCAGGGACTTCTCCAAAATGCGTATACGGTAAGCTTCCTCCCGCTCGGGGGTCAGATCCGGGTCGCCGGTAGGATAGGTAAAGTCGCCGCCTACAATAATGCGGTTGGCGCCTACCGACTCGGCGATGGAGAGAAAGGCGTTGATGTGGGCGTTGGGGATGCCGGCTTTGTCAAATTCCTTGCTGACCGTTGCGCCGCAACGGGTGCAGGTGCCTCAGGTCGAGCTAAGGAAGACCGCGCTGACCCCATCCTCCTTGAGCTGGCGGGCCATCTCGCCGCCGATTTTTTTGGCCATGCCCACATTGGTGCCGATGCCGCAGGTGGATAAAAAGTAGGGGGTGAGGGAGCCGATCAGGCCTCGCTCCAGCAAATTCAGGGCCGCCGTATAGGGAACCAGCCGCTGGGGATCCTTGTTGACGGCGGTGGTGTCATAGCCGCCGTGTACCGACTCGTAATGGGCGCTGTCGAAGGTGGCCAAATCAATGGGATAGGTGCCGTAGGTTTCCGAGGCGTACATTTTCAGCTTGTCCGGATTGCCCTTGGGCACCAGGCCGCCCATGGTGACCAGGCCGAATTTTACCTTGCTGTAATCCGGCAGGGGTGGGGCGGCGGGCACTTTCTCATCCTTGCGCAGGGGGATCTCGGTGCGGTAAGGCTCGTTCCGCAGCTTGCTCATCAGCATATCCACCACCCGGCAGGCGGCGCTACGCTCGTCCACCTCATTGATCCGGACGCCGGTGGGCAGGTAGCCTTCCGCCGCCGCCGGGCCAAGGGGCGCCCTTTGGGCCAGCCTCAGGGCCAGGGCGGCCAGCTTGGGCAGGGAGGTTCGCATGGCGCCGGCAGTCTCGCCGGTGGCCACAATATAAGTTTTGCGCAGATACATCTCCACCGCCGGATTGGTGGGGAACATGCCGGTCACCGAGGGGATGCCCAGCTCGCTGGTGATCAGATCGCAGAATTTGCCGCAGGCCACGCCATAACGCCCGGCGTTGAAAGCCGGCCCGGCGATCACCACATCCGGCGCCGCCTCCCTGACCAGCCGCAAAATCTCCGGCTTGACGGCCTCGTAGTTTTCCTCCAAATTGAAGAAATTGTCGCCGCAGGCCAGGGTGAGGGGGATTTCCATCTCCCCCTTCCACATAGGCTGCATACCCAGGCCGGGACCCTTGGCGCCCTCGTACACCAGTAGCCCCTCATGGGCTTTTTCCTCGCCGCCCAAGCCGGCGAAGAATTGGTTGATATAACATACCGCTCTTAGTTTAGTCACAACAGGTCTCCTCTTTTCTCCGGGTCTCCTTCTCTCCGGGTCGCCCTCTCTCCCGCCGTCGGGTCGTCCCCAACTCACATCGGCGGCTCGCTGTGGTCATTCAGATCGACAAAAATCGTTTTGCTAATCATATACTTGTGGATGCCGGCGACCCCGACGCCGCTCATTTTCCAGCCGGTACCGGGGGAGTCGATCATGCCCTTGCTGAAATAAGTGTTGATATAGATCTGCCCGCCGCGAATGCTCTGGGCCACCCGGTGGGCGCGCTTGATATCGGCGGAGAAAACGCCGCCGGCCAGCCCATAGTCGCTGTCGTTGGCCAAGGCGATGGCCTCATCCTCGGTGTCAAAGGGGGTGACGCAGCCCACCGGGCCAAAAATTTCCTCCCGGAAAATTGTCATAGCCGGGGTGACATCGGCGAAAATCGTGGGCGGCACAAAGCTGCCCCGGGCCAGCCCAGGGTCGGTATAAGGCTCGCCGCCACAGATGAGGCGGGTGCCCTCGGCCTTGCCCTTACGAATATATTCCCACACAACCTTGGCGTGATCGGGATGGATCAGGGTGCTGAAATTGACGCCCTTCTCATAATCAAAGCCGTTGCCGGGCCTGAAGGACTCGCACACCCGCGCCATGGCGGCGAGAAAAGGCTCGTAGATACGGCGCTGGACCAAAACCCGGGTGCCCGACACGCAGACCTGGCCCGAGTGCAGGGTAAAGCCGTGTACCGCCCATTTGGCGGCGTTGGGAATATCCGCGTCGTCAAAGATAATATTGGGGCTTTTGCCGCCCAGCTCCAGGGCCAGGGACTTGACAGTGTCGGCGCAGTTGCGCAGCGCCCGCCGGCCGGTCTCGGTGCCGCCGGTCAGGGACACCAAATCCACCAGCTTGCTCCGCACCAGGGTCTCGCCCACCGCGGCGCCGCTGCCGGAGATGATATTGACCGCGCCGGGGGGGAAGCCGGCGGCGTCAAAGACCTCCGCCAGCAGTAGCAGGCTGGCGCTGGCCCAGCTAGGCGGCTTGACCACCACCGCGTTGCCCGCCGCCAGTATGGCGCCGATTTTCTGGCATCCCATCATCAGCGGGCCGTTCCAGGGCAGCACCTCGCCTACCACGCCGTAAGGGTACCAATCGACGTAATTGAGGTAATTGCCGTCCAGGCGGGAGGACTCGCCCCCCAGGGTACGGGCTTTATGCCCGTAAAAATGAAAGGCGTCAACCCCTTGGGGCACCTCATAATATAAGGCGCCCATGTACTGCTTGCCAGCGTCCAGGGTTTCCGTGACGGCGAATTCCTCCGCCCGGCTGGCCAGTATGTCGCCGGCCTTGGTCAGCAGCTTGCCCCGCTCCAGGCCCGACATCTTGCCCCAGGGGCCGCTGTCGAAAGCCCGGCGGGCGGCGGCGATAGCCTTTTCCGCGTCCGCCTTGCCGCCCAGGCTGCCCTGGCCGAATACCTCCCCCGTGGCGGGATTGATAAAATCCATCACCTCGCGGTGGACGCTCTCGGTAAACTGACCGTCAATATACAGCTTGTAAAGATCTTTTTTTACCTTGCTCCCGTAATCCATCATAAAATTCACGCCTCCTTGTAATAAGCCAAACTGAACGCGCGCTCCAAAATAGCCCCCGCCGCGCTGAGACGGTATTCCCTGGTGCCCCGCAAGCCGTCCCTGGGCTGGATATCCCCGGCGATGGCCGCGGCCGCCGCTGCGAACAAAGCGCTGTCGGGCTGGCGGCCGAGGAAGACGCTCTCGGCCTGGGGCGCCCGCAGCGCCGTCGGCCCCAGGGCGCCAAAGGCGATTCGGCAGGCGGTGACGGCGCCGTCGGTCGCTTTCTCCAAGGCCACCGCCACGGTAGCCACGGAAATCGCCATCGCCCGCCGCAGGCCGATCTTGATGAAGGCGCTGTGGACCTGGGGGGAAATAGTCAGATGGGTGACTATCTCATCTCGGGTCAGCGCCGCGCGGAACGGGCCGGTGAGATATTCCCGGAGGGGTAGCGAGCGGTGGCCCGCCGGCCCCGTCAGAAACACCTCCGCCTCCAGGACGAGCAGTGGCGGGGCCATATCGGCGCCGGGCGAGGCGTTGGTGATATTGCCGGCGACAGTCGCCCGGCCCCGGGTATTGGGATCGGCGAAGCTGTTGGCCGCCTGATAAAGGGCCGGCGCCCGCTCAGCCAGCAGCGGGGAGGCGGCCAGCTCCGCCAGGGTGGTCAGGGCGCCGATCCACAGCTTGCCCTTTTCTTCCCGCAGGCCCCGCAGGCCGTCCAGCCGGGAGATATCCAGCAGCAGCGCCGGCGGCTGCCGGCCGTCCCGAATAGCGGGCACCACATTGGTACCCCCCGCCACAATCCTCGTCTCTCCCTCTGTCCGGGCCAAAACGGCCAGGGCCTCCTCCAGGCTGCCCGCCGATTGAAAAGCGAAACCGCTCATTGTCCCTCTCCGCTCCCCTCACCCGCGGCGCAGGCCGCGATGGCGTCGATAATTTGCACATAGCCGGTGCAGCGGCACAGGTTGCCGGAGATAGCCTCCTGGATCTCCCGGCGGCTGGGATGGGGGTCGCGCTCCAGCAGGGCTACCGCCGTCAGGAGAAAGCCGCCGGTACAAAAGCCGCATTGGACGGCGTTGTGATCGATGAAAGCCTGTTGCAGCGGGTGGAGCCGGTCGTCCTGAGCCAGCCCTTCCACGGTGCGAACTGACGCCCCCTCGCATTGGGCGGCCAGCACCGTGCAGCTTTTGACGGCCCGCTGACCCAGAATGACGGTGCAGGCGCCGCACTCGCCTACGCCGCAGCCTTCTTTGGCGCCGGTATAGCCCAGATTTTCCCGCAGAACGGATAAAAGGGTTTGCTCCGGGCGAATGGTCGTAGTCACCGGCTTACCGTTGAGTAGCAGCCGCAGGATCATGCCTCGCCGCCCTCCTTGTCCTTAGGATTTTCTGTGGCCCCGGCCTTGGGATTTTCTGTGGCCGCGCCCTGGGGATTTTCCTTGGCCCCGGCCGGCGAGTCTTCTGTGGCCCCGGCCAGCGAGTCTTCTGTGGCCGCCGCCTGGGAGCGCCGATTCAGCAGGGTCAGCAAGCTGACCTTGTTGATGGGGATCTGGCGGATTGTCAGGCCGGTGGCGTTTTTGACGGCGCTGATAATCGCCGCCGCCACCCCCTCGGTGGCTGGCTCGCCTATACTTTTAGCGCCGTAAGTGCCGGCATCGTCGTCGGACTCAAACAGCATTACCCGGATCTCGGGCAAGTCCAGGGCGGTGGCGATCATGTAGGTATCAAAATTCTTGTGACGGATCAGCCCGTCCTTGACAGCCAGGCCCTCCATGAGAGCGAAGCCCTGCCCCATCAGCACCCCGCCGTAGATCTGACCCTCGACGATCTTGTGGTTGATCACCGTGCCCAGGTCATGGCCGCAGGTGACCCGCTCTACCGTCACCTCGCCGGTCAGGGTATCCACCTCCACCTCGGCCACTACGCAACCGTAAGAGTAGGTGGGAAAGGCTTTGCCCTGGCCCGCCGCCATATCGTAGGATAAGGGCGCCGGCTTGAACCAGCGCATGACCCCGGCCTGCTGGCCGGTCCAGTGATGGACGTTGCATACCGTCTGAAAGGGGATAACGGCGTCCGGAACGCCGGTCAGCCGGAACATCCCCTCCCGTAGCTCCACCTGGGACGGCTCGGCGTGAAACATCATGGCGGCGGTGGCCAGCAGGTAATCCCGCAATTCCTCGGCGGCCAGCTTGACCGACTGGGCGCCCATGACGGTGCTGCGGGAAGCGGCCGTAATGCCGCTATCCGGTATAGTATGTGTGTCCACACCGATGAAATGGATGGTTTCCGGTGGGATACTGAGCGTCTCGGCCACGATTTGGGTAAAAGAGGTCTTCAGGCCCTGCCCGTTTTCTACCAGGCCGCTGTTGATCATCACGGAACCGTCGTCATGGACGCAGACAAAGCCGGCCGAGGCGTCGGGGGACTCGGCCCCCAGGCCGCAGCCCCGGTAAAACATGGCCATGCCGACGCCTTTGCGCCTGACGTCCTGTTGCTCCCGATAAGCCGCCCGCTTGCGCTCAAAATCGGTGGCGGCGAAGACCTGATCCAGGATCTCGGGCAGGATAATATCGGACTCCATCTTTTGGCCGCAGGCGTTCTCGTCGCCGGGGCGCAGCATATTGAGCCGCTTGAAAGCTACATAATCCATGCCCAGTTCCCCGGCCACTTCCTCGTACAGCTGCTCGGAGCCGAAAATCAGCTGAGGTGAGCTGTAGCCCCGCATAGCGCCGGCGGTCACCGTATTGGTAAAGACGCCAAAGACGTCCACCTTGACGTTGGGGATATTATAGACGCCGGCCGCGTGCACCGAGGCCCGGAAATTCATGAACTCATGCATATGGAAAGCGCCCACATTCTCGATCAGCTCGGCCTGAAAGGCTTGCAGCCTGCCGTCGTTGTTGACGCCGACCTTGTATTTCAGCAGGAAGGGATGACGCTTGGTGCTGGCGATGATGGACTGTTCCCGGCTCATGACCATTTTGACCGGGCAATCCGTCGCTTGGGCCAGCAGCGCCGCCCGGGAGGCTGTCAGGCCCAGCAGTTCCTCCTTGCCGCCGAAAGAGCCGCCCACGGTCTGCTGCACGATCCTGATTTTGGCCCTGGGCACACCAAGGGCGTCCGCCACCCAGCGGCGGGTAAAATAAGGATTGACGGCGCCGGTATAAACGGTCATCAGGCCGGCGGTGGGATCCGGCGCGGCCACGGCCGCCTCGGTCTCCATATAGGCGTGCTCCACGGGCAGGGTCTCATAGACCCGCTCGATCAGGCGATCGCATTGGGCGAAGGCGGCCTCCGCGTCACCTTTGCGGGCGCGGTAGCGGGAATGGGCCCAGATATTGCCGGCGCATTCCTCGTTGCCCTCATGCACCAGCGGCGCTCCCGCCGCCAGAGCCTCCGCCACCGTAAAGACGGCGGGCAGCTCCTGATACTCGATCTCGATAGCGGCCAGCCCCTTGGCCAGGGACTCACCGTCCTCCGCCGCCACGATGGCCGATACATCCCCCTGATAGCGCAGCCGGCTGGACATAAAGGTATAATAGCCCCAGCTGACCTCCTCGCGCAGATCCTGAAAGGTCAGCACCGCCCGCACGCCGGGTATGGAACGGGCCTTTTCCGTGTTGACGCTGGTCACCTGCGCGTGGGGATAAGGGCTGAATAAGGCGCCGCCCAGCAGCATGTTGGGCAGGGTCAGATCGGCGGCGTATTTGGCCCGGCCGGTCACCTTGTCTTTGGCGTCCACCCTGGGAAAAAATTTATTGATATAGGTATAGCCTTTGCTGTCTTTGTTGCCGTCGCCGTATAAAGGCATCAGCGACCCCCCTCTCCTTTCCCAGGGTCTGGTTAAATCTTAAATCATCGCGCCAGCCTTGCGCCAGAGCAGCCTCGCCTGCTCCTGACAGGCCAGCCGGGTCTCGTCCTCGTCTACCTGGGTGGAGCGGCCCTTTTCCACCACGATTCGGCCGTCCACGATCACCGTCTCTACCTGGCGGCCCTGGAAGGTCATATCGAAAAAGCTGAGGACGGAGCAAGGCGCCACCGGCGTGGGGCTGTCCGGGTTGATGATGAGGATATCGGCCTTTTTGCCGGCTGCCAGGCTGCCAATCTGTTTTTCCAGCCCCAAAGCCCTGGCGGCGTTGCCCAGGGCCATATCCAAAACCTGAAACACCGGCAGCAGCCCGGCGTTGGCGTTGTGGGCCTTGTGCAGCAAAAAGGTGTAACGCAGGTACTCGGAGATATCCAAGGTGAAGAAATCGTCATGGCCCAGGGTGATATTGAGCCCTTTTTCCATCATATAGGGGACCCGGGCCACGCCGTTGCCGCCGAAGGAATTGGTCATGGGCGTGTGGGCGATATTGACCTTGTTGCGGGCCAGGATCTCCACATCCTCGTCGGTCAAATCAATGCAATGGGCGGCGATCACATCCGGCCCCAGCACCCCGGTTTCCTCCAGGATCCGGGGCGCGCTCATGCCGTGTTTTTCCACCACAAAGGCCCTGGGGATCTCGGCGATATGGGTCTGGATGCCCACGCCGTACTGATCGGCGACCTGCCGGGCTTTTTCCATGGTGGCCCGGGAATTGGTAAAGGCCGTATGCAGGCCCAGGCGGCCCTCAATCCGGCCGCCGCCCTTGGGATAGCGCTGAAAAAAGGCGATATTTTCCTCCAGGCCCCGGGCCGCGTTGGCCGGGGACGCGCTTTTCAGGATGTGCTCGCCGGGGACGCGCTCGGTCACCTCATAGCCCAGCTGCGCCCGAATCCCGGTTTCCTCCATCGCCCTGGCGCTGGCCAGCAGGACGCCGGGCAAAGCGTTGGGCCCCTCCACCAGCTCACAGACAGTGGTAGTGCCGCTTTTCAGCATTTTCACCGCCGCGTAACGGGTGGCGGCGTAGACGCCCTCCTGGGTCGTGATATCCTCCAGCCATTCCCAGCCCATCTTTTGCAGCATATCCCAAAAATCCCGCAATTGGGAGAAATCCACCGGCATATTGTGACCCAAGACATAAGGCATATGGCTGTGGGTGACGATAAAGCCGGGCATGACTATCTTGCCGGCGGCGTCGATAGTTTTGGCCGGGGCATATTTTTTCGCTAGCTCGGCCCCGTCGCCGACGGCGACGATGGCGTCGCCGGCGATAGCCACCCCGCCGCCGGGGATGATAGCGCCGGTCAGCGCGTCGGGGGAAAAGGTGAGTACCAGCCCGTTCTTGATCAATAAATCTATCCTGGCGTCAGTCATGCCGCGCCCCTCCTTGCTTTGGGCGGCGAAGGCCGGCGGCTGGCCGCCCCCCGCCGCCTTGATTACCGGTCTGGCTGCCCGTAATAATCTTGCCCGATGGCGCCGGCGGGGCAGACGGAGACGCACAGGCCGCAGCCGTGACAATTCGCCGCCAAAAACTCCGGCGCCCGCCCGGCCATCCGGATGGCCCCATAGACGCAGGATCTGGCGCACCTGCCGCAGCCCGAGCAGCGGCCGCCCTCCAGCCGGGGTACCTGAATCTCCCGCAAAATTTGCCGCTGCCGCTCCGCCCGCTCCCGGATCCGCCGGTGGGTAAGGCCCCGAAAATCGGCCAGGCCGCTGTAGCCCTTGCGCTCCATCAAGGCGGCCAGGCCGTTGTAGACCTCCTCGTACAGCTGATAGCCGTTGAGAATACTGGCGGAGGACAGGGCCACGGCGGTGGCGCCGGC
>JAISDE010000078.1 GCA_031265035.1 Peptococcaceae bacterium
TTGCCCCATAAGCCCGGGAATACTGGCGGCAAGGGGGTAAGACAGCGCCCCGAACAGCACGGTCAAGGTCAGCAGCATAACGGTGGGATTGCTTCCCCACATGACCATAAATACCACGCAGAGGGCAAAGGAGGCGCATACTATCGCGGCGAAAGCCGAGGGGCTCAATTTTGCCGTTACCTTGCCCACGGCCAGCAGGACAAGCCCGGAGAGCACAAGATACAAGGCGTCCCAATTGGACGCGGTTGTGTCGGACAATCCGTTGAGCTGCCACCAGGCGGGAACATAAGCCATAAATGAGCTGGCCGCCATACAGACACAGAGCAGCGCGGCGGCCAGGAGCCAGAAAGAGCCGGTTTTCATGGCCGTTTTTTTGTCAACGCCGATGATAATCGAGCCGCGGTCGGACGCGTTCTCCAGTGCCTGAGTCTTTTCCCAGCCCAAGGGTTTCTGTCCCAGCTTATCCGGTTCTTTAATGAGCAGAAAAATCGCCGCGAGGCCTATGACGGCGGCTAAGACGGAGATCACCCGATAGCTCCCGTTATAATCCATATACCGAAAAAGCTGCCCCGCCAGAAAAACCCAAATTGCCGCGCCGAAGCCAGCGCCGGAGAATACGATGCCCGTCACCTGCCCGCGCTTCTCGATAAACCAGTTCGCGATAACCGTCGCGCAGACGGCGTGGGTCCCGAAGGTGATGGAGAATGACGCCAGAAACCCGGCGATATACATACAAATAAGGCTGCCAACCGTTGAGCCGGGGCCAACAAAGGTGTAAAACTGCATGTGCAGCACGACAGCTATGATGGATATCAGCATCGTCCATTTGATCCCCAGCTTGGACATGGATTTGATGGCCGCCATGCTCAGCAGCACATTTCCTATGGTGTTTACGGTGCCGATATAACCGACGACACCCAGGGGCCACCCGCTGTACTCCGCCAGGGAGGTTACAAAAACCCCCAGGGTTGAGCAGACGCCCAGGTTGACGAATATGATCAGAAAAGCGCCAACCGCCGCTTTATAGCCGAAAAAATTCTTGTCGTTGCCCAAAAAAATCACTTCCTCAATTTTTATTGCAGGGACATGGCGGCGTAAAACCCTTCGCGGATGGCGTCCCCGGCTTTGCCAGGCTTAACGCAGTCGCCTATGATCGTGGTCTTTTTAGGGTATTTTTTCTGTATTTCGTCCGCCAGAGCGGGGGAGCGCTTCCGTCCGAAAGCCGCCACGATGACATCGGCGGGCACGGTGCTCGCGGAGCCGTCCGGTCCCTCAGTCTCAACGCCGGCGCGGGAAACGCCCACAACCTTTGTGGCGGGCAGCTGTCGCACGCCGTACTGGCTCAGCAACCGAAAGATGCTGATGGCATTCACCGGCATGACATCGCCGGCGATTTGAGGCAGCATCTCTATGATGGTGAAATTTCTGTCGCCGGCGGCGGCGTACTCAATAACGGTATCACAGGCGGAAAGCCCCCCGCCGCAAACCACAACATTTTTTCCTTGGGGCAGCCCGTATTTGTGAACGTCCGTCACATCTATGACCCGCTGATCATCCAGCCCGGGAATGGGCGGCATAAGGACATCGGAACCGGTAGCGACGAAAATGGCGTCCGCGTCTCGCAGCCCGGGGTCCGCCGGGTCGATTGCCGTATTCAGCCGGATCTGGACCCCTAATTTTTCCAACTGTACGCCGTACCATTTAACAAGCTCCCGGAGCCTGCTCTTGAATCCGGCGCCGGCGATAGTAAGCAGAATGCCGCCAAGCTGAGCGTCCTTCTCGTAAAGGGTGACCTCGCAGCCCCGCTCCGCGGCCGCGCGGGCAGCTTCCAACCCGCCGGGTCCGCCGCCGACGACGGCCACTCGCGTGGGCCGCGGAATTTTTTCGACCCCCATATATTCCTCCAAGCCCGCCGCCGGGTTTACTGTGCAGGAAAGCTGGGTCAGTCGCATGAAAATCCGCCCGATACATTCGGCGTTGCAAAGGACGCAAGGGCGCACGTCCTCTCTGCGCCCGTTTTTCAGCTTGTTCGGGAACTGGGGGTCGGCGATGCACTGACGGCCAAACTGTACGATGTCGGCGTTGCCGGATTTCAGCAGCTCCACGGCTGTTTCCATGGTATGATTGCCGGCGTTGATAATAGGCTTCGTCAGATGCCGCCGCGCCTTTTCGCAGACGTAGGCCATGCAGGCGTCGCCGACGTAGCGGGTCGGGAAGATGTAATCCATGGTCTCATAGCAGCCGGAGTCTACGTCAAAGGCGTCGATCCCGCATTTGTCCAACACGTCCAACAGGCGCGTACTGTCGTCCAGCGTACGTCCGCCGGGGAAGCCGTGGTCGAGGGAAAGCCTGAAGGTAATGGGGAACCGGGGACCGACCACACCCCGTATGGCGTCCACTGTCTCCATCACAAAACGGCAGCGGTTCTCAAAGCTGCCGCCGTACTCGTCCTTCCGCTTGTTCCAAACCTCGGACATGAACTGATCCATAAGATAGCCCGCGTGAGCGTGAATCTGGATCCCGTCGAAGCCCATGTTCACGGCGTTGCGCGCGGCCGCCTTCCAGTCCGCGTACATTTGGAGAATCTCGTCCTTGGTAAGCGGCCGGCAGAGGACGTCCGGATTATAAAAGGAGGGTACGGCGGAGGCGGAGATCGGCACTCTTTCGCCGATCTGGGGCATGCCATTGCGGCCGGTTCCACAACTGAGCTGAGCAAAAATCTTCGCGCCCCAGCGGTGTACCCTCTCAACCAGCACCGTGCCGACGGGTACGGATATATCCGTGTCAAAGGCCAGAGTTCTGCCTCCCTGGGCCGACATCTCGTTTATAAACATCGCCCCGGTATGGATCAACCCTATGCCGCCCTTCGCGCGTTCCTCGTAATATCGCAGGCCGGATTCGCTCTCCACCTTTGATACGAGTTGGGGGGTAAAGGTGCCCATCGCCGACATGCTCAGCCTGTTGCGTATTCTGCATTGGCCTATGTCAATAGGCCGCCAAAGCAAATCGTAATCATATCCCATTGTCGTCAGCCTCCTTTAGCTGTGGGGCGCTGTCAGACACAGGTCCAACCGCCGTCGCAGGAACAGATGCTCCCGGTCACATAGCCGGATTCGTCCGCGGCCAGGTAGCAAACCGTGCTGTCCAGCTCCCCCTCTTGGCCGGGGCGGCCCATGGGCGTATGCGCCACAATGAAATCGTTCATGGTCGCCATAGCTTCCGGGGAATTTGCCTCGGAGGCAAAAAATCCGGGACAGATAGCGTTGACCGTCACGCCTGTCTTAGCCCACTCCGCGGCGGCCTGGCGGGTAAAATTGATCACGGCGCCTTTCGCGGTAGCGTAGTCGGCTATGGGCAGCTCGCCCAGCCCGCCTTTGCCGAGGATAGACGCTATATTGATGATTCTGCCGTAGCCGGCTTTCACCATCTCCCGGCCGAAGTCCCGGGTGCAGTAGAACACGCCGTCCACGTCCAGAGCCAAAGAGGCGCGCCAGTCCTCATCCTTATAGTCCAGCAGAGGGGCTGGACGCCCACCGCCGGCGTTGTTCACAAGAATGTCCGTCTTGCCGTACTCAGCCAAAACCGCTTTTACGGCGGCCTTTACCTGCCCGGAATCTGTTACGTCGGTCGGTATCACAAGACATTTCACACCCCGCGCCCTCACTTCCGCCGCGACCGCCTCAAGCTTATCCTTTCTTCTCGCTATCAGGGCGATATCCGCTCCCTGCCCGGCCAGGGCCAGGGCGAACTGCCGGCCGAGACCCGCGGAGGCCCCGGTGACTACCGCTATTCTGCCTTTAAGGTTAAACATGTTTTTTCCCCCTTCTTTCTGTGTGTATATGTGTATATTAGAGGC
>JAISDE010000067.1 GCA_031265035.1 Peptococcaceae bacterium
GCCGGGCCCCGGGGCGTACCCGGCGCCGGATCCGGATCCGTTGCCGGCGACCGCGGCAAACCGCTGACAGCGGTCTCCTCCCGTCGACGGGCTTCCGCCGCTTATTTGGGATCGTCGAAATAAGAGACATAGCGGATATCATGCTGGCCCGCCGGAAAAAGATAATGGTAGAGATCCACAAAATAATCGTCGGTCATGCTGGCGATATAGTCCGCGACGATCCGGTTCGGTTCCTCCAGACTGTAGTCCCCGGCCGGCTCCCGGCCGCTGATGTAGTGGCGTCGGCTGTTGTTGACAAAATAGATATGGTGCCGGAAAATCCAGGACATTTTCCGCTTATGGGTCAAATCATCCCGCAGCCGATAATAAACCTCGGTCAGCATCGGCTGAATTTCCTTTTCATACATCGCCGCCACCTTTTCGTTTTGGTAGATATAAAGGTAATTTTCCCGCTTGGCGGTGAGCAATTCCCCGGCGATAGCCGGATCCAGCCGGAGACAATCCTGGCCGTAGCTGTTCTCGATCAAATTGACGGTCACGTTGTTGATAATCTCCGCGTTTTCCAGCCCGATCCTTTGAGAGCTGAAAGGCTCATCCCCCCGCAGCAGCCTGGCCCGGCGGGCGTCCTGCCGATCCTTGCCCAAATAAGCGATCATATCGGCCACCCGCACCACGCAGCCTTCCAGAGTGCCGGGCACCAGCCCGGGAATCTCGCTCTCATCCTGAGCGCAGGCCAGCGTCCGCCGATCAAAATCGGCAAAATCCCCCAAAGGCGCCGGCCGGTAGGCGTCCCGGACAAATTCCCCGTTGTGGCACAATATGCCGTCCAGGGTCTGCAGCGTCAGATTGCGGCGGAAAAGCTGATCCAGCACCCGGGCGCTGTGGACATTATGATTGAAATATTGGCCGGTCTCCCGGAAAAACAAGCCGCTCAACAACCTTTCCCCGGCGTGGCCGAAGGGCGTGTGGCCCAGGTCATGGCCCAGGGCGATGGCCTCGATCAAATCCTGATTCAGGCCCAAAGCGCCGCCCACCGTGCGGGCGATCCTTGATACCAGCTGGACATGCAAGGCCCGGCGGGTAATATCGTCGTTGCGGTAAAAAGAAAACACCTGGGTCTTGTCCGTATAGCGGTTGTAATAAGGTGAGTGCAACACCTTCTCCACGTCCCGGACAAAAGCCGGCCGCCATAAGGTGGGCTTATCCCGGACGTTGTCCCGGCGAAGGGCCTGCCCGTCGTCGCAGCGCCAGGGATTGACCCAGCCCCGCTCCCGATCCTGACGGATCCGCTTCTCCAAGGCGGCTGATAGGCGGTCATATCTCAGTCCGCGTTTGTTGGCCGTTTTTTTCTCTGGCATAAATACCTCCGATTCTGATTTTACCATGAATACCGAAAAAAAGAAAAGAGTGTCAATGAATATTAATGAATATTAAAGAGGAAACAGCCGCGGCCGCCGGCGAGGAAAAAAAAGCGCCGCCCACCGTCGATATTTTGGGCTTTGCCATAGCTAATCTGGACATGACAGAGGCCGCGGCGGCGGCGGCGGCCCTGGTGGACGCGCCGGGCAGCCGGCGGATCGTCACCGCCAACGCCGAGATTCTTTACGCCGCTCATCAGTCGCCGGCGCTGGCGCCCTTGCTGCGTACCGCCGATCTGATCGTGCCCGACGGCATCGGCGTCGTCAAGGCGGCGGCCAGGTTGGGCCGGCCGGTCAAGGAGCGGGTGGCCGGCATCGACCTGCTTTGGCGGCTGACCGAATGGGCCGCCGCCAATGATCGGGGTATCTATCTCCTGGGCGCCCAGCCCGCCGCCGTCGCCGGCGCCGCCGCCGTCCTGCTCAAAAAGTGGCCGGGTCTGCGCCTGGTCGGTTGGCATGACGGCTATTTTGACGCCGAGGAAAAAGAGCGGCTGCTGCGGGGCATCGCCGCCGTCCGGCCGGACATCCTCTTTGTCGCCATGGGCTTTCCCGCCCAGGATCGCTTTTTCACCGACCATCAAGAGCGGCTGCCTGTGGGCCTGACGGTCGGCGTGGGCGGCAGCTTTGACGTCGTCGGCGGCCGGATCCGGCGGGCGCCGGCCCCGGTTCGGCGCCTCAATCTGGAATGGGCCTGGCGCTTCGCCCAAAATCCTCGACGCCTGGGCCGCTTTTGGGCGCTGCCCCGCTTTTTGCTGGCGGTGGAGCGGCAGCGGCGGCGGGAAAAGCATCTTGGGCAGTAATAAATTACCTGTCCGAAAACATAAAATAATACGGACTATACTATTGATAATATATTTTAATAAGCGATAATAATAAACGAGGGCGGGGGACAAGGCGCCAGCCAAGCTCTCGGAAAAAACCTTTTTCGCGGCCGCGTTAAAGGTTAAGCGGTTAGAACCGCTGAACTCATCGGGCAGTAAGGTCGGATAACCACACCATTACGGAAGAAAAAGGAATTTCTTCCCGGCGAAAACAAGGAGGTAAATACCATGGGAATGGTCGTAAGAACAAACGTCATGGCGATCAACGCCAATCGGCAGCTCAACACCAACAACACTAAGGTAGGCAAAAGCATTGAGAAGCTGGCTTCCGGCTTCCGTATCAACCGGGCCGGCGACGACGCTTCCGGTTTGGCCATCAGCGAGAAAATGAAGGCTCAAATCAAGGGGCTGGAGCAGGCTTCCGCTAACTCCCAGGACGGCATCTCCCTCATTCAGACCGCCGAGGGCGCTCTGACCGAGGTTCACGATATGCTGAACCGGATGGTGGAACTGGCCACCAAATCCGCCAACGGCACCATCCAAAACGCGGTGGACCGGGAAGCGATCCAGAGGGAAGTGGACGACCTCAACTCTGAGATCACCCGTATTTCCCAGGCCACCAATTTCAATGGCATCAACCTGCTGGACGGTTCCCTCAGCGGTGGCGGCGGCGGCGTCGCCGGCGCCAGCTCGGCGGTGAACCTGAAGCTGAGTAATGTCTCCCTGGCCTCTGGCGCGTATCAATTTACCGATTCCACCATTGGCACTTATGTCACCAGTGATTTCGCGGATCCCCTCACGGGCACGACAGTCGGCTCCGCGGCGGGCAATGTCAAAGCCGGCCATTCCTTTGGCCTGACCATCAGCTACAAGGATCAATACGGCAATGTCCAGGATGTGAGCTTCAGTTTGCGGGTGGATTCCGTGGGCGCCAACGGCTTCGTCATGAAGGGCACCGACGGCAAGACCGAGTACGACGTGACAGGCAAAACCCTGGATAAAGCCACCCTGGCCTCCACCTTCTTGCAGGAGATCAAAAAGACCGACCTGAAGGACGATTTTGAGATCAGCATGAGCGGTAGCGCCATTCAGTTTGTGTCCAAGGCTAAGGGCGCCGACAGCCCCTCGATCCTGAATATCCGCCAGACCGACGACACCAAGGACAAGGGCTATCAGGAATACGGCATGGAAGGGCTGAACACAGGCAGCACTAAAGTCGCGAAGGACGCCTACGAGTCCATTGACGTGTCCAAGATGAAAGCTTGGACCGGGACGGAGAAGGGCCTGCGGGATCTGGACGTCTTTGAGGTCAACGGCAACAAGTTCGTCTTTGTGGCCAGCGGGGTCAGCGACGATCAGTTGGCGAAGCTGGCGCCGGACACCACGGCGATCAAGGTGGCGGGTACCGACGGCAAAGTCGACAAGGGCGATGTGAACAGCGCCACGGCCATTATCTCCAACAAGTCCGGGATTGTGGCGACCCAAAACTCCGACTCGGCCAAGGAATCCTGGATTGACTTCAAGCCGAGAGCCATTGGGGGCAGTATGCCTAAAGGCGGGCTGACCCTGCAGATCGGCGACACCAGCGCCACCTTCAACAAGGTCACCGTCTCCGTGGACAACCTCAGCGCCGGCGGTATCGGCACCCACAACCTGGACGTTTCCAATCAGGACGCCGCGGGCAAATCCATCAACGTGATCAAAAGCGCCATCAATAAGGTCTCCACCAACCGGGCCAACCTGGGCGCGCTCCAGAACCGTCTGGAGCACACCATCAACAACCTGGACACCACGGCGGAGAACATGACGGCGGCCAACAGCCGGATCCGGGATACGGATATGGCCAAGGAAATGATGGAATACACCAAGATGAGCATCCTCACCCAGTCCGCCCAGGCCATGCTGGCTCAGGCCAATCAGCAGCCCCAGGCTATCCTGCAGCTGCTCCAGTAAGCCTGACGGCGCCGGGTCGCGAGTTCGGGGCATGAGTTAGGGACTCAGATAAAACCCTTTACGGCAGATTAAAGCTAAAGCCATAGCAGATTAAAGCTAAAGCCGCGACAGATACGTTATGACAGACGGATTACGCCGGATATACGCCGCGGGGGCTGATGAGCGATCATCGGCTCCCGCGGCGCTTTGCTTTCGCGCGTATTTTAAATTTGACAGGCCGGCCGGAATCTATTATGATGTTTTGCGACAGGGATCACGAAGATTCCCCGGTACTCTGTGACACATAGCGCTTTGCGTAGCGCGTCGCGTAAAAACATAGCGCTTCGCGCAAAACACTAGCGAACCACGAAGGTTTGTCAGGCCGCGGCAGCCGGCCGGCTTATTTTCGCGGTTTTTTTGCCGCGCCAATTTATTGTTTCACGATGCCTAAGCGGGGGAGGAAGAAAATGAAAAAGCTTAATTGGCAAAAACTCATCGCTATGCTCCTGATCAGTACCTTTGCGTCGTTGTGTCTCGCCGGTTGCGGGGGCGGCGGGCCTGGCGGCGGATCTTCGGCCGGCCCCGACCCGTCCGCCGCCGCCGGCGCGGGGGTGGCGCCAGACGAGTCGGCGGCGCCAGACCCGGGGGCGGCAGGCCCAAGCTCCATCGTGGCCTATGTGGGGACGACGATTTTTGACAGCGGCCTTGACCCGATCAAAGGGGCCATGAGCTATGGCTACCCCTTTACCAACGCCGCCTTGCTGAAAGTCGCGCCGGCGTCGACGTACGGCGGCGACCTGGCCGTAGCCTGGACGGTCAGCGACGACGGGCTGGTCTACACCTTTGACTTGCGGGAGGGCGTCAGATTCAGCGACGGCTCGGCGCTGACCGCCGAGGACGTGGTCTTCACCTATGAGACGGTGAGGGAGCGGCAGGCGGAAAACGAGAGCGCGGATCTCACCAGGCTCGCCGCCGTCAGGGCGTTGGGCGACTACCGGGTGGAATTTACGCTGGCGGAGCCGTTCTCCCCCTTCCTCGACACAGCGGCGATCCTGGGCATCGCGCCCAGCGACGCTTATGACAGCGAGACCTTCGATCATTATCCCATCGGCGCCGGTCCCTGGCGGATCCTCCAGTATGACGCCAACCAGCAAATCATAGCGGCGGCCAACCCCTATTATTATGATAAAGCTCCCGCCATCGACAGAGTTACGCTGGTCTATATGGATAATGACGCGGCCCTGGCCGCCGCGCGCTCGGGGCAGCTTGATGTGGTAATGGTCAGCCCCAATTACGCCACCGAGACGGTCAGCGGCATGAGGCTGCTGCCCCTGGAGACGATGGATGTACGCCTGGTCAGCCTGCCGACCCAGCGGTCGCTGGAGCGGGACGGGCAGGCGACAGGCAACGACGTGACGGCCGACAGCCATGTCCGCCAGGCGCTGGCCATCGGCATAGACCGGGAGACCATCATCCAAAACGCCTTCAACGGCGTCGGCCGGCCGGCCACCGGCTTTACGGGCAACCTGATTTGGGCGGGCGGCCTGGTATATGAGGACAATCGCAAGGCCGAGGCGGCTGCCCTGTTGGAGAGCGCCGGCTGGATCGACGAGGACGGGGACGGCTACCGGGAAAAGGACGGCGTCGCCTGCGAGTTTGACCTGCTGGCCGCCGAGGATCGCTACGGCCTGGCGGCGGCCCTGGCCGAGGACGCGGCGGCCCTGGGCATCAAAATCAATCCTCAGGCGGCCAGCTGGGGCGATATCGCGGCCCGGATGAATTCCGCCGGGGTCGTCTGGGGCTGGGGCCAATACAGCCCCACAGTCGTCCGTTCTTTATTTGATTCCCGGGGCGCTTTCAGCGGCGGCTTTGATAATGTGGTCGGCTATACCAACCCCCGGGTGGACGAGTTGATCGATCAGGCCCTGGCCCAGGTCAGCCAGGAGGCGGCCGTCGCGGCCTGGAAACAGGCGCAGGCCATAGCGGATCAGGATTATCCCTATCTTTATATCGTCAATATCGAGCATTGCTACTTTGTCAGCGATCGGCTGGATATCTCCCTGGATACGCAGATCCCCCATCCCCACGGGCACGGCTCGCCCATTATTTGCAATATGAAGGACTGGACGCTGAAGTAGCGGTAGGCGGCAAATTTGCGCGTTGGATGACAAATTTATGCGTTGGATGACATAATTACGCGTTGGACGGCGAAATTACGCGTTGGACGGCAAATCGCGGACAGCGAGCTTTATAGGAAAGGAGGACGCCGGAAATGAGCGGAGCCGTAAATATAACGGGCGCGGCGGGCGCGGATGGTATAGCGGGCGCGGATGGTATAGCGGGCGCGGAGGGTATAGCGGGGATAGCGGGCATAGCGGGCGTCGTCGCCAGAATGCTGCTCCTTCTCTTTTTGGTCAGCGTCCTGACCTTTGTCTTGATTGTCAATGCCCCCATCGATCCCCTGATCTCCTATATCGGCGCCGAGTCCACCCTCTCCCCGGCGGCGAGGGAGGATATCGCCAGGCATTGGGGTCTGAGCGATCCTTTGCCGGAGCGGTATCTGCGCTGGGTGGGCAATATTGCCCAGGGTGATTTCGGCATGTCCATAACCTACAAGCGTCCGGTCATCCAGGTGATCCGAGAGCGGTTTACTTACTCCCTCGCGCTCATGGCGCTGGCGTGGGCCTTCTCCGGCTTGCTGGGCTACGCCGCCGGCATATGGGCCGGCCTGCGTAAAGGGGGCCTTTTTGACAGGGCGATCAAGCTGTTTTGCCTCGTCCTGCAATCGGCGCCTACCTTCTGGCTGGGGCTTTTGATCCTCAGCGTTTTCTCGGTGTGGCTGGGCTGGTTCCCCATCGGCATGGCGGCGCCCGCGGGCAAGCTGGCCGCCGAGGTCACCTTGAGCGACCGGATCCATCACCTGATCTTGCCGGTATGTACGCTGACGGTGGTCAGCGCCGGCAAAATGGTCTTGTTTACAAGGCAAAAGCTGATTGAGATCATGGACAGCGACTATATCCTTTTCGCGCGGGCCAGGGGTGAGAGCGAAGGGCAGCTGGTGTTCAGGCACATCCTCCGCAATACGGCGCTGCCGGCCGTGACCCTGCAATTTTCCTCCTTCAGCGAGTTGTTCGGCGGCATGGCCCTGGCCGAGACGGTCTTTTCCTATCCGGGCATAGGGACGGCCACCGCGGCCGCCGCGCTGAACGGGGACGCGCCGCTGCTACTGGGCATCGCCGGGATCAGCGCCTTGTTTGTCTTCTCGGGCAACCTGACGGCCAATATTTTATATAGCGTCGTGGATCCGCGGCTGAGAGAGGAAAAAAGCTATGTTTAGCCGAAAACTCAGCCAGAATCATCGCCAGAATCCCAGCCGGCTCGGCTATTCTGCCGGCGCCGCTGGCTTCCGCCGCCCCGATCTCCCAGGCCACCCACTTCTCAACGCGCGCCAGCGGGTCGTCCTCTACACAGCGATCGCCGGCGTTTATCTGCTGGGGATCTTCCTGTGGGGGCTGCTTTTGCGGCCGGAAGCTTACGCCGTCCATTACGCCCACAAATTCATGCCGCCTGGGGTGACCCATCTGTTTGGTGCCGATTTTATGGGGCGGGATATGCTGTGCCGCTGTGTCAAGGGACTGGCCAATAGCCTGGTCATTGGGCTGACCGCCGCGCTGATCAGCTCCGGGATCGGGGTCATCCTGGGCGTTTCCGCCGCCCTGACAGGAGGGCTATATGACAAGCTTGTCCTCCTGGGCGTGGATTGCTGCATGGGCCTGCCCCATCTTGTGCTACTCATCCTGATCTCATTTATGCTCGGCCGCGGCGCTCGGGGCGTCATGCTGGGCATCGCCCTCACCCATTGGCCGGAGCTGACCAGGCTGATCCGGGCGGAAGTCTTGCAGCTGCGGGAGGCGCTATTTACCCGGGCGGCGGCCAAAATGGGCAAAACCGGTTTTCAAATAGCCCGGGAGCATATCCTGCCTCACATTTTCCCGGTCTATATCGTCGGGCTGGTGCTTCTGTTTCCCCACGCCATCATGCATGAGGCGGCCATTACCTTTCTGGGCTTTGGCTTGCCCGCCGAGACGCCGGCCATCGGCGTTATCCTCTCGGAGGCTATGGGACACCTGGCCACGGGAAAATGGTGGCTGGCGCTCTTTCCGGGGCTGATGCTGGCGGCGGCCGTGATCCTATTTGACGTGATTGGCGAAAATTTAAAAAGCCTGCTGAACCCGATCAGCGGCAACGAGTGAGAGGCGGCGACGAGTGAGAGATATGATGAGCGCCGGGATGAGAGGCGTGAGCGTGGTGACAGATGGCGGAAGCGCTCGGCCGGATGGCGGAAGCGACCAGACAGGCGGCATGAGCGCCGGGATGAGGGACGGGAAGGCCCCGGGCGGGGAAAACGGCGGCCCGCTGCTGACGGCGCGGGAATTGAGCGTGGAATTCAGCCTGTATCGCAAGGGCCTGAGTCAAACCAGGCTGACCGCCGTCCGCTCCCTCAGCCTGGACGCGCGCCGGGGGGAAATCCTGGCCGTGATCGGCTCCAGCGGCGCAGGCAAGAGCCTGCTGGCCGGCGCCATTTTGGGCATATTGCCGGCCAACGCGCTGGTCAAGGGTGAGCTGCTGTATAATGGCGAGGTACTTACCCCCGCCTCGCAACGCCAATATCGGGGGACAGAAATCGTCCTTATCCCCCAGTCCGTGGATTATCTGGATCCCCTCATGCGCGCGGGCAAGCAGGTGGCTGGCGCGAGGGGGGACAAAAAGGGGCAAAGGGAGGCGTTCAAGCGCTATGGCCTGGATCCCCGGGCCG
Organism: Peptococcaceae bacterium; assembly: GCA_031265035.1. Lineage (GTDB taxonomy): Bacteria > Bacillota > Peptococcia > DRI-13 > UBA5745 > JAISDE01. The sequence goes on from JAISDE010000067.1 coordinate 8,988, forward strand.
AGAGGATGTTTCCTTTCCAGCTCTCCGGCGGCATGGCCCGGCGTATGCTGATCGCCGCGGCGGTGATCACCAAGCCTCAGTTGATCGTGGCGGATGAGCCTACCGCCGGCCTGGACGGGGAGCTGGCCCTGGAGACGCTGCGCCATTTCAGGCAGTTGGCCGACGGCGGCGCCGCAATTTTGCTCATCACCCACGATATCGATCTGGCGCTGGCGGCCGCCGACCGGATCGCGGTGTTTTACGCCGGTACCGTGGTGGAGATAGCGCCGGCGGCGGATTTTCGGCAGGGCAAGGCGGCCCTCAGGCATCCTTACAGCAAGGCACTGATCGACGCTTTGCCGGGCAACGCTTTTACGCCCATAACGGGGACACAGCCCCCGCCCGATCATTTGCCGCCGGGCTGCCTGTTCGCCGATCGCTGCGCCGGTCGGCGGCCGGCCTGCGACGGCGAGATCGCCCCCAGGGCCTTGCGGGGCGGGGAGGTCAAGTGCCTGTATGCTACTTGAGGCGAAAAATCTTTCCTTTCGTTATGGGCGGGGCGGCCCCTGGATTTTGCGGGATATCAGCTTGCGGGTGGGAGCGGGTGAGCGGGTGGCCCTCCTGGGTCCCTCCGGCTGCGGCAAAAGCACGCTGGCGGCGATACTGGCCGGCTACCATTACCCCACCGCCGGCGAGGCCCTTTGGGACGGCAAGCCGCTGCCGCGAAAAGGCTTTTGCCCGGTGCAGATGATCCATCAGCACCCGGAGCTGGCCGTCAACCCCAGGCACAAAATGCGGCAAATCCTGGGGGAGTGCTGGACGCCGGATCCGGAAACCGTCGCGGCTATGGGCATTGGGGAGGACTGGCTTGCCCGCTGGCCTAGGGAATTGTCAGGCGGGGAATTGCAGCGCTTTTGCGTCGCCCGGGTCTTGGGACCCCGGACGCGATTCCTGATTTGTGACGAGATCAGCGCTATGCTGGACGCCATCACCCAGGCGCAAATTTGGGCATTTGTGCTGCGCGCGGCGGACAAAAACGGGCTGGGGCTGCTGGTGGTGACTCACAACCCCACCCTGGCCGGGCGGGTCTGCGAGAGGATAATTTCCCTGCCCGAGCTAAATCGGGTATAAGCTAAATCGGGTATGAGTTAAAGCTGTGATGATTTACACTTTTAATTCCTTAATCGGATTAATCCATTTTTGTGTAGCCAGTCTACATAAGGCAAGCTCTATCTGTCTTGGGCTGAACTGTTTTTTATGCCGATGCCATGCATATGTTTCTCTAATGACTTCACTTAGTGAAGCTGCGCCATTTTGAACAAGCCAGTGAACTGTCGCGAGCAATTCTAGCCCAAATGGGGTTTCAAAACCATCTACGAGATCGTAAACTCGCTCCATCCGTTTAAGTGTATCTGGTTGCGCTAATAAAAACTTTTTGGCATCATCCGTCGCGCCGGGAATTAATTCTAATCGCTTTTGTGGATTGTTTCCGCCATCAGCATAGCCAGACAACATA